>CAZRMG010000006.1:17198-21135 GCA_964601095.1 uncultured Melioribacteraceae bacterium
TTCGACCATACGAACCATCATCTGTACAAATAATAAATTCATCGGCAATGTTTTTCATTTCTTCTTCAAGAATAATCAATTCTTTATTTCGGGCCCCGATAATTGTTATTACTTTGTTGCCTGCATTTTTTAACGCTTGTGCAATAGGATGGAGCGGTGCAACACCAATTCCGCCTCCAACACAAACAACAGTTCCAAATTTTTCAATGTGAGTTGGTTTTCCCAATGGTCCCACAAGTGCAGGAAGAGAATCTCCTTCATTCATCTTTGATAAAATAAGTGTAGTTTTTCCAACTACTTGAAAAATAATAGTAATTGAACCTTCGTTTTTGTCGGCATCTGCAATTGTTAATGGAATTCTTTCGCCATAATCTTCATTTACCTGTAATATTATAAATTGCCCTGCTGATCTTTCCTCTGCGATTAAAGGGGCATGAATTTTCATCTGAAATACATCTTTTGATAGTTGCTTTTTCAAGAGGATTTTATTCATTTATTCTCCGACTTAAAATATTTTACTCGCAAAATTAGGACTTTTTAATCTTATAGAAAACGTTTTCTGAACCTTTTTAGAAGATATGATGTTGCAGTTATTGAAAAGTTATAATTTTAATAGCATTATTTACAATAAAAAGGGGATATAATTTGATCATAGCAATTCCGAAAGAGATTATTAAGGGTGAAAATAGAGTAGCCATGGTACCGGATGTTGCAGCCAAATTAATTAAAAAGGGATTTGAGGTTATCGTTGAAAAAGATGCTGGTATTAATGCTGGATTTTCCAACGATAAATATGAAAAAGCCGGTATTAATGTAATTAATGATATTAATGAATTATATGAAAAAGCTGATATTATACTAAAAGTACAAAAACCCGCCGAACATCCGTTGTTAAAAAAACACGAATTGGAATTAATTAAAAAAGGTAGTTTACTGGTTTGCTTTGCTTATGCATTGTTTTATCCCGATATAGCAGAAAAGGCAGCTAAACTTGGTATTAGCATAATTTCGATGGATTCAATACCGAGGACGACATTGGCTCAGCGGATGGATGCACTAAGTTCCCAGGCTAATATTGCAGGTTACAAAAGTGTAATTTTATCTGCAAATCATCTCCATAAAATTTTTCCTTTGATGATGACTGCCTCAGGTACTATTTCACCAGCTAAAGTTGTTATTATGGGTGCAGGTGTTGCAGGTCTATCGGCATTGGGAACAGCCAAAAGATTGGGTGCTGTTGCTGAAGTGTCGGATGTGCGTCCGCAAGTAAAAGAAGAAGTACAAAGTTTAGGGGGCAAATTTATAGAAGTTCCAACAGACTCCTCCATGCAGGATTCTGGAGGATATGCAAAGGAGCAAACAGAAGAATTCCTTCAAAAACAAAAAGAATTGGTGTTTAAACATATTACTGAAGCCGATATTGTAATTACTACTGCATTAATACCTGGTAAAAAAGCACCAATTTTAGTAACTGAGGATATGGTTAAAAGAATGAAACCCGGATCGGTAGTTCTTGATATGGCAGTAGAATTTGGTGGAAATTGTGAATTAAGTGAATTAGACAAAGTTATTAAAAAACATGATGTTACAATTATCGGTGAATCAAATCTTGCGTCATTAGTGCCATATCATGCAAGTGAAATGTATGCAAAAAATTTACTGAATTTAATTGAATATTCAAGCAAAGATGGTAGTTTCAATCACAATCTTAATGATGAAATTATAAAAGGAGCAACTATTGTTAAAGATAGCGAAATAATTCACGATAGAGTAAAAACTCTAATAAATAAAAATCAAGAATAGGAGTCTAAATGGACGGTATAGGAATGATAATGCTTATATATGTGTTTGTTCTTGCAATATTTGTAGGATTTGAATTAATTACAAAAGTACCACCAACATTACATACTCCGCTTATGTCAGGTTCTAATGCTATTTCAGGAATTACAATTGTTGGAGCAATTTTAAGCGCTGGCTTAGAAGAATTCACAATAAGTACAATTCTTGGCTTAATCGCAGTGGTGTTTGCGACTATAAATGTAGTTGGTGGATTTCTTGTTACAGATAGAATGTTAAAAATGTTCAAAAAGAAGTGAGAAAATAATGCATATATTAATCGAGATAAGTTATTTAATTTCATCTATTTTATTCATTTTTGGTATAAAAAAACTTGCATCGCCAAAAACAGCTCGACAAGGAAATTTCCTTGCTTCTTTGGGAATGTTAATTGCAATTATTGTCACTTTATTCGATCAACATGTATTAACATATGAATGGATTATTATTGGGATTTTAATAGGGAGTACAATTGGAGTTTTGATGGCCTATAAAACTCCGATGACTGGAATGCCTCAAATGGTAGGATTATTAAATGGTTTCGGCGGCGGAGCATCTCTTCTTGTTGCTCTTTCAGAATTCTATAAAATGAAAAATTTTGCTTATTGGAGTTTTAGTATTGAAACAAATATTACAGTATTCTTAAGCATATTAATTGGGTCAGTAACTTTTACAGGATCATTGATTGCATTTGGAAAATTGCAAGGTATTGTGACTGGAAAAGTAGTTAAATATCCGCTTCAACATCCAATTAACCTGTTGTTGATTTTAATAACAATTGCTTTAGGTGTGTACTTTGTTTATGAACCTTCGCTAGAGTTAACAATATTAATGATTGTTGGTATTTCATTGCTCCTCGGCATTCTACTTGTCTTACCAATTGGTGGCGCAGACATGCCGGTCGCTATTTCATTGTTAAACTCATATTCCGGAATAGCCGGTTCTATGACAGGCTTTGTACTTAAAAATAATGAGTTGATTATAGCTGGAGCACTTGTGGGCGCTTCAGGCATAATATTAACTTTAATTATGTGCCGAGGTATGAACCGTTCTTTAATGAATGTAGTTTTGGGTGGCTGGGAAAATGCAGGACAATCTTCTGATCCTTCTGCAACAACATCTCAAAAAGGACAAGTTAAGTCTATTGATTCAGAGGAATTAGCTATGTTATTTGAAGCTGTTGAAAACATAATAATTATTCCTGGATACGGAATGGCAGTTGCTCAAGCTCAGCATGCTGTTAGAGATTTGGTGAATGTTCTTGAGTCAAAAGGTAAAAAGGTGCGATTCGCAATTCATCCAGTAGCTGGAAGAATGCCCGGTCATATGAATGTGCTGCTTGCCGAGGCACAAATTTCGTATGATAAAATGCTCTCTATGGAAGATATCAATGATGATTTTTCTAATAATGATATAGCATTAATTATTGGAGCAAATGATGTCGTTAATCCGGCAGCACGCCATGATAAAAATAGTCCTATTTATGGTATGCCTATTCTCAATGCCGACTATTCAAAAACGGTAATTATAAATAAAAGATCTATGAATGCCGGTTATGCTGGTATTGATAATGAGTTGTTTTTCTACCCGAATGCATTGATGTATTTTGGTGATGCAAAAGATGCTATTTCAAAACTTACTAACGAATTGAAGAATAGTTAAACAAAACTATTAGGAGGCAAATAAAATATTTGCCTCCTAAAATTCGATTGAAAAATTCATCATTTGTAAACTACTGAGGTCTTGTGGTTGACCATTGTAATCATCATGGATTTTATGAACCCATTCAGCAACAAAATAACCTATGAACGCGCCGAAAAAAGTATCCGATAACCAGTGCTGATCTTGATACATTCTTGAAAATGCAGTTGCTAATGCGGGAATGTAAATTAAAATTTTCATCAAATCCGACTTTGAATTTTTAGATAAAATTGTAGAAAGTGAAAATGCTGTACTCGTATGACTAGAAGGGAACGAGCTTTTATCATACTTATAAATTGTGATTGGTCTAAAATAATCTGCACCTTCTTCCAAATATGGACGAGATCTTCCGAATGATACTTTTAGTATTCCTGTTGTAAATCCTGTATATATAAAAGAT
>CAZRMG010000007.1:0-12541 GCA_964601095.1 uncultured Melioribacteraceae bacterium
GGTGACGATACACCCATTGTCTGACCTATGCGCTGCAATTGCGCCCGCATTTGTGAAAGCATAGTATCGGTCTGAATGTCGCCGTCCATGCGTTCGACAATTACTTGAGCACGCACAAGCAGGATCTTTAATACATGCACGTATAAGTTCCATGCTTCCGCAGCAGCCCGAAGCTGCGGCACTCTGTTCAATCCGACGGCAAACAACGGTTCATATCCTGGACAGGTAAAAAACGCGCTTACACCATGCCGTAGTTTCGCACCCATGCAATATAAATCACCAACGCGAGTACTGACATAGGGCGCGGTCGCTCCCGAATAACTCGACCCCATGCCGTAAGAAAACTGCGTATCATTAAAAACGTTGAACGTGACAATGTCTCCGCGCTGCACGGGAACGACGAGAGACCCGCGCGGAGAGAGCACACTATAAAACAACGCGTCTTTAATAACATTTTGAATGTTAACTTTCTTAAAGACTTTCGTCAACGTGTCTTGAAATACTTTATTTTCTGATTTTATTATTGGGAACTTTTTTAATGCCATTGAGATTGGACGGTCAACCATCTCGGAAAGTGTCGGTACTGACAAATACTCCGTATAATTCACACGGTACGGCGAATAGTCGATGTAACTCATAAGTGTTGACGGATCTTGCGGCGTGTTGATCTTCATCGCGCCATTTGCATAAACTGAATTGAAGACAGACGACAATGAGCGCTCGTCTTTCCCTCTTGCCTTGACGGGAACTCTGTCTTCCAATTCTTTGACGGTGTTTAAGATTTCAGTGACAAACGGTTCTGCTGCCGCGTCTTTTACCCTCATGTGTTCGCGTCGCGCGTATACCCGCAACAAATCAGTTTCGTTGTGAACACGCGAAATTGTCCGGTCAGTAAATTCGTTCATTGCATTTCTAGCCGCGTTAACAATTGCATCGATGTTATGTGCACTGAGTGCTCCCCGTATTTCTTCGACAAGTTTACCGTTTTGTAAAATCTCGTCATGTGGCAACAAGTATAATTTTTCCGTAGCGTCAACCATCGTTTGTAACGCTTGCATCGGGTTGTTCATTTATTTAATCCTCCGTAACTTCATAACCAATATGTTTTTCAAGATCCCCGTTGACGTACAACGGTTTGTTAAATCCTTTCTGCTTTATCGTTGCCGGTGCATTCGCTTGCAATCCTTCCACGCCGTCAATCATCCGCTTTGCTTCGGCAACGACTTGCTGCCCTAGTGTCGTTAACAAAACAGTTTCAAGTCGGTCAGCGTCTTTCGGGTTTGTTATTAAGTTATGTAAAAACGCTTTTATCCTGTCTTTGTTCTTCGGTACAATTCTTTCGGCTGCAATTCGCAGCACCGGACGCGGCGGGATCGTTTCCGTGCCATGGTGGTTCCATGCTAAAACGTCTGAAAACTTTTCGCCACCATCTGGATAGTTTCCGGGTGTCGCTCCAAATTTAACTTGCTTGCTCATCGTCTCAATACCTCAACGGCCCGTGCGTACTCCGCGACAATTGGCGACGTTGCTAAATGCTCAATACCGCCTGCCAAACTGTCAATTTCGTCGTCTTGTGGTGCGCCCTTATAGTAACGTGATACGCCTACAGAATATTCTTGCTGTGTTCCATTTAAAATCCGCATGTCTGGTTTATTTGCAATGACAGTCGCTGCAATGCGTTCGTGTTTATTTTTGAATTGCCGTTTTACTGTCCACAAGTTTTTAATCGGATAAGAAACTTCATCGGCTCTGAATGCATCAATGAAAAATATGGACGAATCGGCAAGCTGTGACTCAATTACAGATTCTATCGGTGTAAACCGCGCAAGGAAATCAAGAATGGTTTTACGTGTTGCTGTATCTGATATTGATTTTGGAAACTTCATCCCGGTAAATAATATCTTGCCTTTGTTTTCGCCCGTTGATCCCACACCGACAAGGGACACTGCCGTTGCGTCTGTATCCGTCTTGTCACTAAACGACGGATCAACAAACGCCACACAATACATACAGTCCCATTTATCAACGGATATAAACGCGCCGACGGTATCATTATCAGCCACGTGACGAAGCTCATAATTACAGCACCATTCGGCATAAGGTAGTCGTTCTTTACGAAGCATAATTTCGGCGAGCTCGTCAGGTGGTAAATCTACAGAACCAATCGGAAAGCAACTGCCTTCAAAATACTTTTTGTCAATCGTCGAAAACACATCCAGCTCATGCCATGGAGTGCCTGACAATCGCATCTGTCCAAGAGGGTCAATCAAGTTGTCAAGCTCTCTGAAATATGCTATGGCCCATTCACGCGCTGCTGGACTGTATCGATCTGCAATAGTGACAATATCATCCGGCCAAATATAATCAAAGTGTGCACCGGTTATTGACGCACCCACACCTGCCGCAGTGATTGACGCTTCCGGTGTGTTTGTTTTTTTAAATGAAAATGTAGTACGCTCCGATGACCATACGCCGGTCGTCGTGTCTGTTATACCCCATCGGGAAAATACATACAAACGCAACACATCATTGATAACAAAATGTCTTTGAATTGTTTTCAAAACGTCACTTGCAAGTTGCATGTTCTTTCTTACAATCAACAATCGCATGTCCGGGAAGCACAAAAACAACAACGTCATTGCAACAATACCGCACGTTGTTTTATAACTTCCTCGGTGTGCTTGCAATAAATCGAATTTTTTATACTGAATAAACTTTTTAATCCATTCACCATGAAGCGGAGTGAGTTTGTCATAACCAAGCAAGTGACCAAACTTATGGGGTTCGGCTAGCCAGTCAGATAACAAAACGGCGTGATCAATTCTTTGGTTTACTAATGCCATACTTTTCCAGCACGTCAGCAACTTTCATGTCACTGGTATTTATGTTTATTCCTGTTTCAATTTTCTGTACTACACTACCAAATAATCTTTCAACAAGATAATTCACACCGTACACGCTGCCGGTTTTCCGATCCTTAATAATTGCCGACGCAATACACGCTCGCAGCGCAATAGTTGTTTTATCATTTTTAATCTTTTCAAGTTCCTCAACTGATTTACTGATAAGCTCTGTTAATACTTCGGTGACGTCTTCCTTGCTACATTCATACAATTTATGAAACTGCTTGAATACATTTTGAGGCCTGCCCATGTTTGCCGGATCGGGTTGGTAGTCTTTGGAAAACTTCTTTCCTCGACCCTTCGTATTTTCTATTTTTCCTCTTGCCATTGCTCGTTATTTGCTCGCTTTTATTATTTTTGCAATTCCTGATATTTCACAGATTTCTTTTTCTGGTTTATCTTTTAAGAAATCTGCACAAGCCTTTTTCGTTCCGGGATATACCACATAATCATAATCATGAATGAGTATTATACCACCGGGTGACATCTTATGATATACTTTGTTAAAGCTGTCCATTATTGAAGTGTAAAAATCACCGTCAAAGAACGCAAAACAAATCAGATCGGGATAGTTCTCATCAGGGATCTCTGCAAACCATCCCGCATTTATAACCGGTAATCCGAGCCCGGCCTTACCGAATGTATTTATAAAAGCGTCTTTCGTTACCGTTGACTCTCCCTTTACGCTGTGCGACGCTCCATCTCCATCAGTTTTATCCGGTAATCCTTGAAATGATTCGTATACATGAATTCGTTTTATTGACTCCATCTTATCGAGTAACCGGCGCATAAAGCTTGTTGTCATACCAATATTACAACCCAATTCAACTACATCACCGGGAACTTTTAATACACTCGCCAGATTGTTTAAAATATAATCAAGGTGACCTTCGCCGAGCATTGGCAATTTGACATCCCTATAATCTGCTAATAGTTCATTTACAATGTCTTTCATCAACACCCTCTAATAGTTTATTATGCAAACTTACCCTGCATTATATCGGTAAACGAAAACGGCGTCTTTTCAAGCACACCTTCAGCATATGTTCCCCGTGTCACGCCCCATTTTTGACGTGCATATATCTTATCAGTGCCTTGATATGTTTCACCGGTAAAGTGTTCCGGATTGAAATAATGCGACGGAAATATTTTCACGCGCTGTTTTGTTTTGGTGTACATTTCACCCATATATTTGTTACCGGTAGTCAACCAAGGTTCACCAACACTATACTTTTTATGCAACCCCTCAATCAATTCCGCTGCAAACAATCCATCTTTAACACTTGCAAGTAACGGAGATATTAAACCGGGACGCACCTTCTCATTTTCATACACGCCGTATGCGTCATACCCATCCGTAAATAATTCATCAATTGGTAATTCACATATTGCATCCGCGCCAATCATCATACCGCCATGTCTATGTAATATCTCATATGTGCATACGTCGCTGACTCCATGCCACACTCTGCGGCTTTTATAAAAGTTTACGTGTTTTTGATTTATCCATTTAGTATTATCTACGGTTTGGTTATCCCAAAGACGGTACTCCCATTCGGGGTTAAGCTGTTTCCACGTCTGCATCCATTTATCAGGTCGGGGTTTGTTACCCACCCAAAGTTGGTGTATTATTTTTGGTATGGTAACAGGTTTATTGTCTATAAACTGGATTGCTTTTAACCCGGTATCATTACCGGCTAATGAATCAAGTTCTACGCGGTGGTCTATGAGAGAGGGGAAAGGAAATATCATTTTATATCCGTTCGTCTTCATAAATTCGGATATGCGGTCATCATCATGTCGGGATCGTTGTCGGTCAAATTCTTTAAGCATGGGTTCAATGAGCGGAACCGGTAAACAGATTGCCAGTCCTGCCCGTGTGACATTATCCTCAAAATAATCGCCTGCGATACGTATAAAACTTCCCCGTGCATTCTTGAGAAAGAAATTATATCCTTGCTGCGGTTTATTTTCCCTGATCCGTCGCGCTTCCTGTTCGGTGATAAATGCGACAGCACGGTTATAAAAGTCATCACAAACAATACAGTCATCTTGAATTATAACATGAAAATCAGCAGTTGGGTCATACATACGCCATGCGGCTTTACTGTTTTCCAAAAGGTTATTATTTTGATCTATACTGAATTGATCCAGTGATAATTTAAGTCTTTCCTGCAAATAAGGGAAAAATTCAGCTCTTTTCGGGTGAGCCATGACGGAAATGGATAGTTTTATTGGATTTTCACGCATTTTTAACCTCAATACTCTCCTTTTTGCATGTTTTACCGGGATTGTCAAGAGTTATTTTGTTCCCTCTTCTGCTTATAATATTGTTTTCTCCGTTCTTCCAAGCCAGTGTCATCAAATAACGGGTCACGTTGTCCTGTTATTTCGTTTCGGGCAACAAAATTACTTCGGCAACAATTCAACCGATTACCGTCCGCAAAAAACACTCGCTCGCCAAACATAAGAAAATTTGATAGTGTTTGTTTTGCGTGACTGAATTGTCCCATATATCTAAAAGCATAAAAACTGTTTGTTTTATTTATATATCCTAAATACCAATCATATAATTGTATGTCATTTCCGTTTTTATCTTTTTTGAAAAGTCGCGCTTTATCCTCGTCATCAATACTTACTGTTTTATCACCATACTTCTTTGACTTCAAAATAAATTGATACATATTACCACCTCGCATTTATTCAATAATAACTAACTATATATGATTTGTCAAGCATTATATAGTTAGTTATTATTCCCACCAGCACCACCAATAAGAACAAACTCTTTACTAAATAGATAGATAGATATTATTGTGTTATATCTATCTATCTATAATTTTAAATATTTTTTTTCTTAGTGGAGGTGGGGGTATGTAAATCCTGATATTATCAGCACTTACGCGATCCCCAGCAAAGTATCGGATTTCAAAAAGTTCGTATTTGTCAAATTTGTATATCATCGTCAATTTTGGAAATATATTGACTTTTATACAATTTTACCGGAAAAGTAAAATTCCCCGGCATTTGGCACCATACTGGTGGACTATAAAATATCTAAAAAATATAAAAAATGATTGACATTTTCAATCGCTGCGGCTACTGTCTTTTTATGACAAAGCAACTGTGAGGAGTTTTAAAAATATGAAGGGATACATGGGAAAAGGCGAGCGTGCAGCATACGACGCCAGACTAAACGCCGAACTTGAACGGATGTATAAGGAATTAAACTACTATCCATCGTTACGGCAAATAACGGAAAGGTTGAATGACGGATCGTCTATAACAACGGTGTATACAGCATTGAAACGAATGATTAAAAATGGTGAACTGACAAAAACAGCAGTAAAAAACTACGGGGTGAAACAAAATGAAAGAGCAAAAAGCAAAGACAACAAGCAAATCAAAAAAGCCTGATCCGCAAATCTGGCTTGCACCCTCTCAATGGGGTGTCTGGCGTAAATGTGCGCTGTCTGTTAGTCCAATGCCGACTGATTTAAAGGTTGAAAGTGATGATTATGCAAAAGACGGAACGGACTTACATGAAGATATCGCATTTATTTTAAAAAACGGAGAGTCACTTTCTGAAGATAGAACATACGAAGACGAAGCAATTGTCCGCTTCGCAGTAGAAACAACATTTAATATATTTAGTTCGTGTTCAGTAGAAAAGCCAGTCATGCACGTCGAACACTTTATGAAAGCAAAATTCGGTAATGTAACAATCGGCGGTACTGCGGACTGTTTGATCGATTGTGGAATAATAGACGGTGAAGGTGTTATTTATTCCATCGATCACAAAACAGGATGGAAAGAAGTTGAAGCCGAAGGGAACGAACAGATAAAAATTTATGCCCATTTGAAAGCGATAAAAGAAAAGAAATTTACCGAATGGAAAGGGGCAATAATCAATGCGCGATTTAATTCAACTTATTACACTTTCGGAAATATTGAACCGGGCTACCTTAAGTCCGTGGCAAAAGACGTTTCTGACCGTTACGCAAAAAAGCAACACAAAACAGGTTATCATTGCGCATACTGCCCGCGCCTGACAACATGCAAACACATTCGTAAAGCAATACTAGACTGGATGACGCCGGGAGCTATCGACGGATTGACACGCAACCCTGAAAAACTATCCGAAGCCTTACGACTTGTCAAACCAGCTAAAAAGCTGTTTGAAACAGTTCAAAAGGAAGCGCAATTGTATATTGATCTTGGTGGAATAATACCGGGCGTAAGTATTGAGTATGGGCCGGGCAATAGAGTATTTCCGAGTGATATGTCAATTGGACAGATTGCGACCGTGTTAAAAATGTCGTCTGAACAATTAGCAGATATAAAAACGGTGTCGCCAACTGAAGCATTACGGCGCGGGGCTGATAAAGACGCGGTCAATGCTATAGTTATCAGGCCGCCGAGAAAAGGTTTTAAATTTAATTAAAATATAGGATGGGTTGAAAATGAATAAAAAAGAACAGATAAGAGAGTTTATTGAAAGAATAGAACATGAAGGAATTTTAACCGGATCACGTGCGCTTGGATTTGAGACGGCGTTTAGTGATTGGGATTATATTGTCCCCGAAGTCTGGTATGACAAAAGTTTGCATTTTTTAAACACAGTTGATATTTATATTGGTAGATATCCCGATTATAATGACGAAGCTTGCGGAAAAGGTTTTTATTTCAAGTATGGAGGGAAAACTTACAATTTGATTTGTCTATCACATACATTATTGAAACATTGGGTGAGTGCGTTAGAAATGCTGAAGAGCTTAAAATCCGAGCACGACGAGTTTCTTGCCGATAAAACAAAACGTAAGCAATGCTATCAAGATTTGGTTAATGCTTTAATAGATTTGCATAAAAAATAAAACTGATTATAACCGGATAGCCGCATCGACGGCGAAACGTGACCGAAAGGAGCGTGTTCCGGTTTATATAAATGATTTGTCAATGTCCATACGGGGATGTGTTGTTTAAGCGCGGCTCATCTCGCCGGAGAACGTAACCGGTGTTTTATGTCGGTGTGGCGAAATTAGGCAAACGCGCTGCATATATTTTGTATAGGATGTATGCAGTAACACGGTAAGTACGCGACTTATTCTGTAGGTTCAATTCCTACTTCCGACACATACACGGCGTAGCTTAATGGCAAGAGCACCGGCGAATATGCCCGGATGGTGTGAGTTCGAATCTCACCGCTGTGGATACCGTTTAACGGTAATTTAAATTTATAGGATGGTTTACAAAATGGCAAAGGCAACAAAAAAGGAAGCAGAAACAGTCAAAAGTGAACTGGTAGTAACCAAAATTTCACCAAAGGGAATCAACGCGGTAATCAAAAACGTTGTACTTAATTGGGTGTTTCTGGCAAAACCAGCACAGGACAACAAAGACCCGCTCAAAGCGTCATATCGCACCGCAATGATTCTACGTGGTGGGGAAAAAGAGTTTGTAAAAGCGATGGAAACACATCTTACCACGTTTTTAAACTCTGCTGCGGTGAAATGGGGTGGTGATGTACGCGCCAAAATTCTAAAAACGACGATGACGCTTGACATTGATAAATCATTGTTTAAGACTGATCAGTCAGGTTTGGGAATTACGACGCAATCGCACCAGACAGTCAAACGATTGAACGCTGAAAGTGAATTTCCTCTTCCAAAAATTCCTGTCAAGATATGTCTTGCGGATGGTTCTGAATGTAATCCAGCGATGATTACACAAGAGTTTTATTCCGGCGTGATTGCCGATGTGGCAGTATTTATCACTGCATATGACAATGACGGACGCGGTATAACAATGTATCTCAATGCCGTTCGGAAAGTTGCAAACGGTGAACGTATTGCCGGTATTGATCCATTTGCCGAAGTACCGGTAACAAGTCTGCTTGAAAGCGGTGTAGGCGCGAAAGGTTTATTGATTTAAAGTAGTAAAAGAAAGCCCCTCACATGAGGGGCCTTTTTGGTAAACGGGGTAGTTCACCATTTAAAATACGCGGAATTAAGGTTGAAATTCATGAAAGCAAAACTATCTAAAAATGTCAAGTATCTTTTTGTCGATTTAGAAACAAAATCAAGAGAGCCAATTGAAAACGGCCCGGCACGATACTTTGCCGATCCTGCCGCTGATTGGCTGATCTGCAGCACAAAATTACGCGGTTTGAAAACAAAATCCATAACTAACTTTTCCGGCACGGCGACGCAAGCTATACCTGATAAAATCCTTGAGCACCCCGGAATATTTGTTGCGCACAATTGGTTTTTCGAGTGGTCATTTTTTAATAGATTTTATCCCGGAACACGCGCGGCTGATTGGCGAAACTGGTTATGTACGGCGGCACTTGCCCGTTGGTTTGGTATATGTATACCACGTGCGAAACTGGAAGACGTGGCGTTCGCCTTGGGTATGGAGAAAATGCCGGAAGGAAAAACATATATTGGGAAATATAGTATACCGCAGAAAGATGGATCATTTTTGATATGCAAAGACAAAAGCGATGATGCAAAAGGATTTGTAAAATATTGCGAAACTGACGCGGAGCTATCTGAAGGGATATTTGATACCCTTGACGGACGTGGATTTAATATTGAGGAGTTTCGCGCAGCACAGGCCATTGATGTACGCGGAGTCCCCGTTGACGTTGAAGCGGCGAAGTTTTTGATTAAGAGAAAAGAAAGTGACAAAGCTCATGCGATAGAAAACGCGGAGAAAATTGCCGGTCGGACAAACGGAAAAACGCTCGTGTTATCCGGGTCAGGATCATTCATTGACTTTTTTGATAAAAAATTCGGCATACAGTTACCGGATGCAAAAGCAACAACGCTTGACATTCTTGACTTTTCCGACCATCCAAAAGCAGACGAGATTGAGCATGTTCTATATATACGTAAACTACTTGTCGCTCGTGCCGGTGATAAGGCACAGGCCATACTTGACCGTGCAATAAACGACCGAGTGTATAACGCTTGTATTTTCCATGCGGCAGGCACGGGTCGTTTTCAGTCGTGGGGCGTTAACTTTTTTAATTTCTCACGTAAATCTGTTGAGGATTGGGAAAAGGAAAAAAACACCGCGTCAGTTCCTGCTTTACAACGGGGAATAGTGTGTGCACCGAAAGGGAAAGTTTTAATTGAAAGTGACTGGCGCGGAATTGAAAACTATCTATCATTATACATTGCAGGGGATACCGAGCAGTTAAAACGAATTGAGGCCGGGGAAAGTCCGTACCTGATATTTGGTGAAAAGCTATTTGGTAAAAAAATCACAAAAGAAGACAAGGAGTATGTTCCGGCAAAAGCGGGAGTTTTAAGCTGCGGATATGGTGCCGGGGAAAAGAAAATTGCAATGATAAACAACTTACCGTTGCAAACGGCAAAATTCATTCGGGACGGGTGGCATAGAAACAATCAGCCGATTGTCGGGATGTGGAAAGAGTTTTATGATGCCTTTTCTTTTGCATTGATTCACGGTAAGACATCGACCGTTCGAGGATTTAAATTTGAACAGCTCGGCAAGACAAGCGTCAAAATCACCCTGTTAAACGGCCATGTCCTTTATTATCGTAACCTTACGACATCGCTTGATAATTATGGCCGTCCATGCATAAAACGTGACGGGCAAGTCCTACACGGTGGATTGTTGACCGAGAATCTTATGCAGGCAACCTGTGCGTGTCTGCTGCGCCGTGCGCTGGTTACATGTGAAAAGCATGGGTTGAAAGTCGTGCTGCATGTGTATGACAGTATTATGATTGAATCAGTAGTAAAAGAAGTAAAGAGAGATGCGACAAAATTGGAAAAGATTATGAAAGACCCGCCAGAATGGGCGCCGGGGTTGAAATTGGCGGTGGATATAAAAACTGGTCAACGTTGGAGTAAATAAAGTAATAAAAAATCTAAAAAAAGTAAAAAATAGCTTGACAAAACAACCGCTCGGATTTATGGTTTTATTAAGAACGGGGGACAATATGACAAAAGAATACATCATTAAAAGAGCGAGAGAACTCGAAGCACAAATTGAGAAGTTAAGAAAGGAAAAACGATACCAGGAAATTATGCCATTATCAGCCGAAGTTGAAGATTTACGAACTGAATACAAAAAGAATTATTCAGTTAAATTTAATTAAGAAGTTAAACGATGTAACAATATGATAATAAGAGTTGTAGAACACCCACTCAATCACGAACGCCGACGCCTTGCTTTTTACGGTTGCGCGGATGAGTTTGCCAAAGCGTCAAACAACGACAAAGTGCGGACTGCACTTGATAAATTAAAACATGGAAGTGATCAATTTATCACTGTTCGCGATGAAAACAATGAACTGCTTTATTTTATAGAAAAAGAGGTGATGTGATGACAGAAATAGATAAAGAATACTTAATTCCAATTGATGATATTTCTTGCCCTAACTGCGGACGACGTTATGGGCATCACAATTCATTAGTTGAAACAAATACAGAGTTATGTAAACCGTGTTTTATTAAAAAGCCGTCATCGTATAATATTAAACCAAAATATGTTACTGGTCAAAAATTTATACATTTTATTTTAGACCAATTTTAAAAAGGACTACTACAATGACAATTGAAGAAATTGACAAAGAAGGGTACAAAGTAAAATTTATCAAACGAACCAGCGTCACCGGTCGCGGCGTGTACTTTGTGGCATTATTGCAAAAGAATAAAAAGCTTTATGTTTCGTGGAAACCTGACGGTCATAAAGAATACACAAAGCCATTTTTCGTTTCGAAAGTGATAGAAAAGCAATGACCGGCATTGAAGGATTTTTCGGTCTGGAAGTTCTTCATGCGGTCGGATGGTATTTGAAAGTTTTAATGGTATGCGCGTTAAATGTAATTGCAGTGTTCGGTTTAGTTTGCTGTATAATTATTTTTAAATTAAAAAATTGGTGAGACGATGAGCAAGCGAATAAAAAGACATCAAAATGACGACGAAATGATAACAAAGTGCCCGCGTAATGAGTTTATTGATTATGGTTCCCCGTTGTGCTGCGCGTGTGGTTATAACTCCGGGGAATGTGAATACCAAGCGTTAGTTAATGAATGTGAAAATGAAGATGAATACAATCAACATATACACGAAGATTTGCAGGATTGAGGAATGTTAAACAATGAGTGAACAAACGGTAAGAAATATAATGGCATGGGTTAACTTTTTAGGTGGTGTTATACTTGGTTGGATAATATGGGGGTAAATTCATGAGCGAACAAATGAACAAGCAGAAGATTGTTGAATTGTTAAGAATATCTTTAGTACATAGTCGTGACGACTTTTTTACAAGTGAATTACAAAAAGCAATCACCTTTCTTGAAAATGAGATGAAGAATCCAAAAAAAGAATGCTCAAAGGATTGCTCACGATATGTATTATTTAATGGTGTGAAAGTTGAATATAGCCAATGTGACACTTGTTTAAGATTACATTCGTATTCTGATAATTACATTCCAAAGGAATGTTAAACAAATGTGGTTACTATATATTGGTGGGACTACTGAATTTATACTATTAACCGGACCGCAATACGCATGTGTGAAAAGATACAGGAGACTGTTAAGGAAGGTTAAACAATGAGAGAACAAATGAACATGCAGAAAGTTGTTGAAGTATTAAAAG
>CAZRMG010000007.1:12551-20941 GCA_964601095.1 uncultured Melioribacteraceae bacterium
CACACATTATACGGTGAGGGTTTAGGGGTTTCAGGATGGCATATGAACGGAGATTTAGAGCCGGTTGATAATTTCTTTGACGAAAACACAGCATCGAATTTTGAAATAACCGAAGCAATCACCTATCTCGAAAACAAGATAAAAGGTGATACCGACAAGATTGATCAAATAAGAGAAAAATTACTCCATATATTTGATAAAGCATATTTTGGAGAAACTGATGGTGTGCTTCAACTTTGCCGTGAAATAAATACAATTCTTGAATCGTTGGAGGACAAATGAAAATGAACATGCAGAAGGTTGTTGAAATTTTAAAATACTATGACAAAGTTCATTCATATGAAGATACGATAAAATCTATCACCTATCTCGAAAACGAAATAAAAAGTGATACTGACATCAAGCTATTAAAACTATGCAACGCATTAGGATGGCAGGGCGGAACAATTCACCAGGTTTTAGATGAAATTAAGAAGATTAAAAAAGATAAAGAAATACTATTTGAAATATTATCAAAACAAGTTTGTGAACCGGATGCAGGAATTGCAAGAAAAGATATTATTGCTAAAAACTGTGATGGTTGCAAAAGTTATGAAATATGTGTAACTCTTGCTAAAATGGAGGACAAATGAGAATGGATGAGTTAGAACAGCAGTTAGCCGTATGTCAAATGAATACATTGCAAACAGTTCTTTCAGGCAGCACTATGGACATTGAGACGGCTCTTGTGAGTCTTTCACTTGTCAATAAAGAGTGTCTTAAATTAGCAAAAGAAAATAATCTCGATTGGATTGCTAAAAAAATAGTTAAACTATTTGAGGACAAATGAAACTGACGCCTGAATTACAGAAAGTGCGGGATTATTGCGAAAAGAGTATGCACGGCACAACTTCTGATAGAGTTAAAGACTTTATCGATGGCCTGCTTTATTTCATCGACTCTATGCAAGAGCCGGAGACTGACGTGGAAAAGATGAAGAATATTTCAAAATATACAGAGTATAAAAATTTTACGACAGAGGAGACTATTTGCAATTGGATAAAAAATACATCAGGAATATATAGCACATGCAAATACGCTGAAAGTGATTATAATTCAAATAAATATAAATACTGTCCACATTGCGGTAAACCAATACAAAGAGAGGAATAAATAATGACATCTAGATGGATACTGATAATTTACGCGGTAATTGCAATTTTGAGTTTTATCGTTTATAAGATTGTGAATGTAGTTTATTAAATAAAAGGAGAATTATCTATGAACATTTATATCGAGCATACAGACGGGAAGTTTTATGATTATTGTAATATCTCATTTAACAATTTATTATTAAATTTTGCTGAATTGTCGTACCCCGACGGCTTTTTAACCGACAAGCGCGACTTTGAAATAGGCAGCCGTGTATATTTTCAAGGTATTGGATGGACTGAAGTTGTTGAACAAGAAGGGTGTAAAGATTGTTGTTTGAAATTGGAGAGATGCAATTTATCGCGGACGAATTGTCTTAACGAATTAAGAAACGACAAACAAGGTGTCATATTCAAAAAACTCGAACAGACGGAAACTAAAGAAGAACAGACAGTAAACACCGGACAAAAGTTTGACGACGAAAAAATAAGAATGGATCTTTTACCGTTTGAAGCACTCGAAGCCGTTGCCGAAGTTTTGACTTTTGGCGCAAAGAAATATGCTGATAATAATTGGCAGCTTGTTGAAAATGCGAAGTCGCGTTATGTGGCGGCATTACTACGGCATTTATCCGCATACATGCAAAATGAAATTAATGATAAAGAATCTGGATTTTCACATATTGCACACATGGCAACGAATGCTTTATTTTTAGTCTGGTTAGATGAAAGAGCAAAACGGGAAATAAAGCAGATTATAAAGGATGAAGATAATGCCGAAATATGACTATTCGTGCCCGGACTGTGATCATGTCGAGCTTGATGAATTGGTCAGTTCATTTGACATTGACGTCATATGTAAAATTTGCGGTGCTGTGATGACTAAACTGCCGTCAAGCTTCCGTGCATCGTTTCGGATGACCGGGCATAGATACGAAAATGGATATAATGAGGTGAAGAGATGAGCGCGATTAAAACGGTGAAATGTGATCATTGCGGAAAAACATTACACGAAGACGAAAGATTTGTGTACATGCCTATCGTTGAAAAACCGGTTACGTATTCAAGTCATTGTGGAACAATATTGGTGGATTTTTGCAGTTTGGAATGTTGCCAAAGTGTATTTAATGACGCGATGATAAAAATATTTGGAGAACACAAATAATGGCCTCAAGAAATAAGGACGAACGAAAATTAGTCAACGAGCTTGTCAAGTATCTTATGATTGAAACACAAAAATTATATGTGTATATTGACCGGGACTGTGGAAAACTACGTAACACATCCAGCGGATGGGATTTTCACATGTCATTAAATAGCTCCGATATTTATTGCGAGGCTAAAATTGAAAAGAAAAAATTATCTGATTGGCAAATATTAACACAAGCGCGGATAAAAAACGCCGGATCACCATACCGGGTAATCAGGTTTTGGGATGGAGGTGAATTTTTTACCATTGATGACGGTAAAATGATTGCAATTTCAGACGCGAAGTTTAACGATTTCCTTTAAGGTTGAACAATAATGAAAAATATAAAGCCGCTCCATTATCAACAGGAAGCTGTTGATAAAAATCTATTAGCGTTTGAAAACAATCATCGCGGTTTTATCTGTGGTGATAAGATGGGATTGGGTAAGACAATAGTTGCCCTAAAAGTCGCTGAAGAAATGGACAAAAAATACAATCTCATTTCTGTCGTCTGCCCCGCATTTTTAAAACCAAAATGGCGGCGGGAAATATTGGAAAAATGCGATGATAACCGTAAATACAAATTCGCTATTTACGCCTATACTGATATTACCGATATGCAGATACTTGCACAATCCAAATCAGCTAATTATGATTTAGTTATATTTGATGAAGTACACTACGCAAAAGGCTACAAAGCGGCACGGACGATTGTAACGCTCGGCGAGCAAGGCATACACACAGCCGGAAAGAAGCTGTTAGGACTGTCCGGCACGTGGCCACCGAATAATATAGGCGACTGCTTTACCTGGTTAAAAGCTGCTAATTCTCCGCTTGCGCAAGGTGGTTTTGAAACATTTTGCCGTGAATTTGCCGCATACGTTAAGCGTGACCAATATGGTCTTAAGGTCTCAGGCTTCAAACCAAATGAGCGGTGGTATGAACATTTTTCACCGACGTTTATCGGTCGGACAATTGACGACGTATCAAATGAGATACCCGACGGGATGCCGATTGACTTCGTGGTCGATGTACCGAGCGCAATAGAAAAGGCAGAAATTAAACTTTTTGGTCAGATTCTTGATAATCCTGATTTAATACAAAAAGCAATTGAAGCGTCACCGTCATTTGATGCAATAACTGAGTTTAGGAAAATGCAGGGATTGGCGAAAGTTCACGCGGTAATTGATTATACGCTTGACGCGTGGGAAAACAATGAGCATAAATTATTGATCTATGCCTATCATCATGAAGTTGCTGACAAGATATATGCAGCACTGGTTAAAAAGAAACTACCCGTCATTCTAGTCACTGGATTAAATACACTACCCGAAGACCGTGACGCAATTGTACAGCGGGAAAACGACAAAGAAGAAAGTATTATCATCGCAACGATCGACGCGCTGCGAGAAGGTGTGGACGCTATAGGATTTTCAATGACGCTATTTGCCGAGATAGACTGGCGGGCATGGGCAATTGAACAATGTCAAGGACGGACGCGGCGATTTGGACAGACGAAAGTTGCCCGTTGGGTGTTCTTCTTTTTTGCCAAGGGAGTTGATAAAATGATGCGGCAGAAAATTAAAGAGAAAACGGAATTATCTAAAAAGGTAAGGGCAACGGCATGAGCTATACAATACATAATTTTTTTAATGTTCTGTTTGAAGACGGCGAAAAAGTAAACATTCGAATAATTAAAGATGATAATACAGATGCGCGCGGATCATTGAGCCGTATGCCAAACATTCGCATTTTTACAGAATACACAGACGCGTTCCCCTGTGCCGGAATAAATCCACGCGTATCACAAATGAAACTTTCGAGTATTAAAAACATGGTAATAGACCTTGACGGTCAAGCACTCCCTGAATGGGCACATGATCATGCTGATATGATTTGCAGCCGGGATGATACACACCATCATTTATACTTTTGCTTTTTACCAACTAACCGCGAGACCTATAAAAAAGTAATTGCGGATTTTATCAAAGGATCAACGAGAGCTGATAAAATGGTGAGCGATCCGGAGCGCGTCATGCGTCTTCCTTATTTTGCACACCGTAAAAACGGCGTTGAACATGAAGGATATAAAATTGTTTTTATCAGAGAAAATATTGAGCGCGTGGACATAGCAGAAAAATTTGCGTGGATTGCAACTATTTGCGCGGCACAAGAAGTAACACAAACGCCGACAAACACAACTGCCTATCTGCGTGACCTATATAAAAGAAAGCCAGTATTAAATAAAGGCGACGGGCGCAGCCGGGAATTATTTTTCATCGGCCTTGACTGCCACACGTGGGGCATACCTTTAGAGTCAGCCGTGGCCCTTGCTACCGAAATATCAGACGCCAGATACAACCCGCCGGAAAATTCACAAGTAATACAAAAGCAGATTAACAGCGCATATCAATACGCAAAAGGTGAATTCGGCGCAGCTCTTTTACCGGGTGAAACCGCAGCAGTTCAGAAAAAAGGAAAGAAATTTTTCGAGCTTGTACAGAAAGTCCGCGAGAAATTATCAACATGGGTATATATTCACGCAGCTTGCCGGTTTGTTGATACGGCAACAGGCAAGTCATTAACGTCACGGGATCAGATAGAGGATTATATTTCACAAACCGTTGGTGAGACAGTCACGCTTCGTAAACTTTTATCAGCGTCGGCACTTGAGACATGTGATAATATAGAATACGCGCCGGAAAATCAAGACAGGACATACGAAGTTGACGGGATAAAATATTATAATAGTTACCGTTGTAATAAAAAAGAAATGGCAAGAGACGCGAAACATGAAAAGACCGCGCCGCGTGTGTTCATGGATCATATAAATTTTATTGGAACGTCACCTGTGGAGCGTGTCGCGCTGTTAAATTACTTTGCATATTGTGTACAAAACATAGGCAAAAAGGTTGACTGGACACCACTCATAATAAGTACACGCGAAGGATTGGGAAAGTCTGCTTTTGCCGTACTGTTTCGCAAAATTTACGGTGATCATAATTGCAGCACGGTAAGTGCTCATAAACTCCTTTCCGGCTGGACGGACTTTGTAGCGGAAAAATTGTTTGTCACATCGCATGAAGTAGAGACAAGCGAATCGTCAGCCTTGACCGAATTGAAAACATTGATCACGGAAAACAGAGTTGTGGTCAATGCAAAATATGCACGGACATACGAAACAAACAACTGCGCCAATTTTTTATTACTATCAAATAAATTGTCTGCGCTGCGACTTGAGAAAAACAGCCGTCGCTTTTTAGTCATTGTAAATAAATGTGAACCGAAGTCAAAAGATTATTATAAGAAATTATTCGAAGCAATTGAAAACGGGGTCGGGTGGATCTATGATGCGTTAATGGAAATTGATCTTTCGGCATTTGATCCACACGGAGCCGCACCGGAGACCGAAGGATTGAAAATGCTTGCCGACGCTACTACACCGGACGCGGTCGCGTGGCTTGACGAACGGAGAGAACACAAGGCAGGCGCATTTGAAAAAGTACTCGTGGAAGTATCGGCGGTTGAAGTCGATGCCGCACAGTACGCGCAACCAAACGTCACACGGTATTTATCGCGCAAGGTGATAACCAGTTACCTGCATAACGCCGGGTATGTGCAGCATGAGCACTATATTGGTGGAACACACAAACGAGTTTGGTTTTATGGTAATGACAAAGAGTATGAAAAAGCTTTAGACGAATTACGCGATGCAAAACAAAAGAACGAAAAACAATTTATATAAGGAGAAAATTTCATGAGTTCAAAACAAGTAAAGGCAATGAAAAGAATTTTAAAAAGGCAATCGAGCAGATTTGCAAATGCAACACTTGACACGTTACTAAAACAAAAATTTGGCCTGCGTTTGCAAATCGCGTGGCGTATAATCAAAGGGGAGAAACAATTTAATATTATTTTGTTGACAAAAAGATTCCTCAATGATAAAGTGTTTAAGAGGTTGAAACGATGAAACGACGAAAATTTTTTGTTAATACAACCAGTGAAAAGTTTATCGAAACGAGTCGAAAGCGCGCGATTAAAGATTTTAACAAGCTCTTAAAAGATAAGGACTTAATAAAAATCAAAAAGCAAGATGACGGATCTTATTGCCTGTCATTTAAAAACGGGCAGGAAAATTTTGTAAAAGGATATGTCGTGAATAACTCTGACATTTATGAAAAGGAGTTAGTGTAATGGAAAAGAAAAAAATAAAACCTGATCAATTAATGAAACTACTCGACGCACACGATAAGAAAATTTATGACGTGTGTAAAATCTGCGGCGTGTCGGCAATTACTGCCGAACGCTGGAAAAAAGGCGGGATACCGGAGCCACAATATAGATTGATTGCTTTATCATTGGGGGATTTGTGAATATTGAAAATACTATAATAGACTTACACGAAGCCATAAAAGAGCAAAGAAAAAATCTTGAATACCTCGTTTATCGCACATTAGAGCAGAAAGATCCGATTATATCCATTAACCGCGGGCGTGAAATGTTAGGTTTTTCAACTATGGATGAAATGAGAAACTGGAGAGACCAATATCATTATGACAAACAATGCGGGTGGTAAAATATGACACTGCAATCGGCATTGACAAAATTATATAACGAGGATCAGGCAATATTTATAGACGTTTATCGGTCAATAAGAGCCGACTTATTATCTGAAGGTAAGATAATTTTAATATCGACTGAAAAAGATAATAAAGCAATAAAAATTGTAAGAGAAAAAGAAGTGCTATATTATACCACACCTAAAAAATATAACGACATTGATTTCGGGATTTTATGGGAAGTATACAAGTTATGAAGAAGACTTTCTGTTCACTCCTTATCGTTTTTGGAATTGCACTTGATACGTACTTCTATGCATTCCGCTTTCTTGCCGACGGTCTGCCGCTTGTCATTGCTATTTCTGCCGGGTTGTCGCTCGAATTGCTGCTTGCATTTGCCGTATACAACGCACGGCAGGCGAAAGTCTTTGCTTTAATAGCGATCGCGATTACCGGGTACGCCGTGATACAAACGTCTGCCGGTCAAACGTTTGCTCTTTTATCTCATACTGTTTCGGTCGGTACGGGGACGGCATCAAGTACGGCAGATTTCACACTCGACGAATGCAAGAAAACAATTGCGCGGTTATCAAGTGAAGCTGACACCATCAACACGCAATTAAAAAGTTTGCAAAGTGCGCAAGCCCGTGCCCTGTACGCGGGAACCATAGCACGGGCAACAAAACGCCTCAATGAGATTTCAAAAGAACGCGCCCGGAATATGGATCTATTACTTAAAACTTCATCAACCGAAGTTAATGACGCCAGACGCGGAGAGTATAGAAAATCAATATATAATTTTTATTCAGATATGCCGAACTGGAAAGGTAATGACTGGCTGAAATTTATCTTTCATTTTATACTTTCTTTACTTATTGCAATAATGGCCCCTGTGGGCATTATCTCATATAGTGGACACCATAGCGCACCGCAACAAGCATTTTCTAGATCACAAATCGAAAGGTTTGTTGCGGTGGCGTGGTACAAAATCAGAAATAAAACCGGCGATAGTGTACTTTCAGAAATGGAATATAATAATCTATTACAAAAGCGCGGACTGGCCGTAGAGTCGGGAATTTATTTTACACTATCAAATAAATGTATTAAAGCGGGATTGATAAACACAAGTGGGACGGCACTTGAAAGAGATAGCCAAAAAGTAATTAAGGTTTTAGCCGGTGAAAGCGAAAGTGTGTTGATGATAGGTAAAAGGATATTTAAAAAACTATTCCCGCCCCGGCATTAACTCCCGCGTATTTTTGAGCGAATACCACACCGCCGCTAAATACCAGACGGTTAAAGCGGTAGATATAATCCACACCAGAACCGGGATAAAAACCGTCTGGTGTCCAAAGATAATACACTTTTGCTATAATAATATGTCGTTTTGTAATCCAGTTGTTTGCTTCAGGTATGGTCATAATTGGAATCGATGTTGTAGATA
The DNA here is from genome assembly GCA_964601095.1 of uncultured Melioribacteraceae bacterium. Lineage (GTDB taxonomy): Bacteria > Bacteroidota > Ignavibacteria > Ignavibacteriales > Melioribacteraceae > JAEWUC01. Next base: position 20,874 of record CAZRMG010000007.1, read on the forward strand.
CCCCCGGACCGGTGGCAACGTTTGTCAATAATAATGATCCGTTTTCCGTGTGGATATTTTCCACAGTC
>CAZRMG010000008.1:0-20680 GCA_964601095.1 uncultured Melioribacteraceae bacterium
GGCAAGATTAATAAAGAGAAACCAAATGCGCCCGGGCAGCTGCCTTTTCATTATGCACCTTCCGTACCGCTTGATTTCTTGGCTGCAAAAACTCTTAAAAAATATAATGGTCGAAAAATTGCCGTCCTGTTTTTCAATGAATATAGATTTTCAAACGAATTCAAATACGCAAAAGTATTGTCGCCCTCAGGCGACATGAAAGAAGCAGCGGCTAATTTATTTCAATTCCTTCACGAGTTCGAAAAAGAAGAGATCGATGTAATTCTTGTTGAGCCTGTAAAGGAGGAGGGCTTGGGCGTAGCTATTATGGACCGCTTAAAAAAAGCAGCGGCAAAGTTTATTAATTAATTTGTTTTATTCTTTTCATTTAGATTAGTATTGTCAATTTTTATAAACACAAATTTTAAATGTCGGAGTAAATTATGTCGAAAGAAATAATTTTAGAAAAGATTGATCAAGCGGTTAAGATATTGCAGGAAAAAAACATAGACATGTGGATGACTTATGTTCGCGAAACGGGAAACATAAAAGACCCGATGCTTGATATGGTTGTGGGCACAAACGCAACATGGCAGTCGGCTTTTATAATTACAAAGAACGGCGACACACACGCTATTGTTGGTTCTCTCGAACTTGAAAATATGAAGATGACCGGCACATATAAAAAAATGTCGGGATATTTAAAATCAATTAAAGAAAAGCTTGTAGAAGTACTCGACATGTATAAGCCGTCGAAAATTGCAATTAATTATTCGCGCAATTCTACACTTGCAGACGGATTAACATACGGATTGTATCTCGAATTATTAGATCATTTGAAAGAAACAAAATATGCTCACTCTTTAATTTCATCCGAAGATATCGTAGCCGCTCTTCGCGGCAGAAAATCCGCGATAGAATTAAACAACATTAAAGAAGCCATAAAAGAAACACTTGTAATCTTTGATGAAGTAACAAAATATTTGAAACCCGGCATAACCGAAAAACAGGTCGCCGCATTTGTTAAAGATATTGTGAAATCAAAAGGTTATGAACTTGCATGGGACGAAGCTTATTGCCCTTCGGTTTTTTCAGGTCCCGATACTGCCGGTGCTCATGCGGGCCCAACGGACAGATACATTCAATACGGACATGTAATTAACATGGATTTCGGTATAAAGATAAACGGTTATTGTTCCGATTTACAAAGAACATGGTATGTGCTTCATCCGCACGAAGACAAAGCACCCGATGTTGTGCAAAAAGGTTTTGACGTAATAAAAGATTCAATTACAAAATCCGCAAAAGAAATTAAACCCGGTAAGAAAGGATTTGAGATTGATGAAATAGCACGAAATTATATTCAAATAAGCGGCTATGAAGAATTCCCTCACGGACTCGGTCATCAAGTCGGGCGCGTTTGTCACGACGGCGGCTGTTTACTCGGACCTAAATGGGACCGATACGGAAATTTACCGACTCTTGAAATCGAAGAAGGAAATATTTTTACTATAGAACCACGTTTAACAATTGAGAATTATGGAATCGCGACAATCGAGGAAATGGTTGTTGTAACAAAAGACGGCTGCGAGTTTATATCCGAAAGACAAAACGAATTGTATTTAATAAAATAAAAAAGAAGTTTTCTCAAAGTTCTTTTTTGTCATGCCGGGCTTGACCCGGCATCTATAGAATTACTTTGGGTGAAATGTATTGGATTTTAAACCAAGTATAGAATTACAAATTCGAGTTTTGAGAACAAGCTCTTATCGTAAAATTTATATTCCTATACTTAATCCTCGACGTAGTATTCTTTTTCATAAAGCTTTATTGATTCTCTAATAATTTTTAACGCTTCCTCTTTTGCATATATTTTTTCAACTATCACGTGTTTATGTTCAAGCTTTTTATAATCTTCAAAAAATCTTTGCAGCTGAGTTGTTGTATGCGGCGGAAGTAAATCCAAATTATTTATATAATTCAATGACACATCATTTTTAGCAATTGCTATAATCTTATCGTCTTTCTCGTCATCGTCAACCATTCGCATTAATCCTATTACTTTTGCTTCAATCAAACAAAGAGGATCAACTTCGATTGAAGAAAGAACAAGAATATCAAGCGGATCGCCGTCGTCGCTTAAGGTACGGGGTATAAAACCGTAATTAGCAGGATAATGAACCGAAGAAAAAAGCACGCGGTCTAACTTAATCAAACCGCTTTTTTTATCAAGTTCATATTTTGCCTGTGAACCTTTTGGAATTTCAATTATGGCGTTAACGATTTCCGGCACATTATCTCCGTAGCTTACATGATGCCACGGATTAAAATGCCTGCTTGGTTTCTTCTTAGCTTTATTCTTTTTAAGATTTATTTTTTTTTGCATATATCTCCTTTTCACTATGTCCAAAAATAAATCAAGTTTTTTTCTTATGGAACAATTTTCTTATAGAGAAGACTTATCAAAAGTTAATTCAATCTTATTTTGTTTTTCGTTCTATATCAAAAAGGAAATATTTCACTAATTTTGATTTAGATTTTATTACAATTCTTCCGGTTAAAAATTAATGATTAGTTTATTTAAGAACTCACCGCGTAAACATTTCAACAATCACGCTTCTTCATTCAACATGAACGAATCAAAAAGAGCAAGTGAATTTCACAAGTCTTTCCCAATTTATTCTCCTACACCGTTGATTGATTTGAAAGGGCTTGCAGAAAAATTATCTGTTTCCAAAATTTGGCTAAAGGATGAATCTCGTCGTTTCAATTTAAATGCATTCAAAGTATTGGGAGCGAGCTATGCCGCGGCAAAATTGCTCTGTGAAAAATTTGAGCTTGATGGATCGAATTTATCATTTAATATTTTTCAAGAACCGGCAATAAAACAGAAAATTAAGAATATTACTTTTGCCACCGCTACCGACGGAAATCACGGACGAGGAGTTGCGTGGACAGCCCAACAGCTTGGCTGCAAATGTGTGGTTTATATGCCCAAAGGAACAACGCAATCACGATTTGAAAATATTAAATCTCACGGGGCTGGTGTAACTATTATTGACGGCAGTTACGATGAAGCCGTTATTTTAGCAAAGAAGAACTCTGAAAAATTCAATTGGATTTTAATTCAAGATACTTCATGGGAAGGTTACGAAAAAATTCCTTTGTGGATTATGCAGGGCTATCTTACAATGATGGAAGAAATATTTTTTCAGCTGAAAGATGAAGTGCCGACCCACATTTTTGTGCAATGCGGTGTCGGTTCATTACCCGCAGCAGTTGCCGCTTATTGTGCTGAAAGGTATAATTATAATAAACCAATCTTTATAAATGTTGAACCCGATGATGCAGCATGTGTTTTTGAGTCAATCAGAAATAAAAACATAACATCACTTACAAATGAAATGAAATCGATAATGGCAGGTTTAAACTGCGGTACACCGAGTAAAATAGCATTTGATATTTTATGTGCATACGGAGATTATTTTATTAAATGTGATGATGAGATAACAAAAACCGGAATGCGCATTCTCGGTAAATGCGAGTCCGGTGATGAAAAAATTATTTCCGGTGAATCCGGCGCCGTTACGACCGGGTTGATTTATAATTTATTATCAAATGACTCTAATCGAGAACTTGTGAATGAATTAAATCTCAATAAAAATTCAAGAATATTATTGTTTTCTACAGAAGGCGATACAGATTCTGATTTTTATAAAAGCATCATTAATGAAATAAATTAAGAATAATATGATTGAATTGATAAACACTTAATCATATTTTTCCAAACACAAATCCTAAATAAAGCGATGAAAAAGATTTTTACTGTACTTTTAGTTTTCACTTTCTCCCAAGTATTCTTTGCTCAATTCGGCTCGCAGGATTCGGGCGGCAAATTAATCCCTGAGCAGGCATGTTATGATGTGATATTTTATAATCTCGACATTTCAATTGCGCCGGATGATCAGGTTATTGCAGGTAAAGTTTTAATGCGAGGGGAAGCAAAAGAAGATTTTTCGAAAATCGTTGTTGACCTCGACAATGTTTTTAATGTTGAATCAGTAAAACAAATTAACGGCGGCGAAACAGAGCTTGCCTTTCAGCATGAAAGCGGAAAAATTCAAATAACCTTTCCACAAGAAATAAAAAAAGGAAATATTTTCGGAATAGAAACAACATATTCCGGTAAGCCGCGAATTGCACAAAGACCGCCGTGGGATGACGGGTTTATTTGGAAAACAAACGTAGATGAAATAACATGGGCAAGCGTTGCCTGCCAGGGCGGGGGCGCGGATATTTGGTGGCCGTGTAAAGATCATCCGTCGGATGAACCGGATTCAGTCGCTATTCATTTTACCGTACCCGAAAATCTAAAATGTATTTCAAACGGTAAATTAATTAATACAACAGGCAACAATGACGGAACATCAACTTGGAATTGGTTCGTGTCCACACCCATCAATAATTACAATGTTACTTTTTATCTCGGGCAGTATGAAAAAATTGAACACGATTACACAAGTATAACCGGTGAAAAAATTCCGTTCACTGTTTGGGTTTTGCCGGAAAATTTTGACAAAGCAAAATTACATTCCCCGCAATTTGTTGAACATATGAAAATCATGGAAGAATTTATCGGTCCGTATCCTTTCCGCGCAGATAAATATTCTGTTGTTGAGGCGCCGCATCTTGGAATGGAACATCAAACCGCAATCGCTTATGGTCTCGGCTGGAAAAATCACGATAAGTTCCCGTTCGATTGGCTTCATCATCACGAATTTTCCCATGAGTGGTTCGGCAATTTAGTTACATGTTCTGATTGGAAAGATTTTTGGATACACGAAGGTCTCGGTACTTACATGCAGCCGTTGTATCTCGAAAAGAAATTCGGAAAGAAATTGTACATCGATTATCTAAGAAGTATCAAAAATTTTGCGAATAAAAAACCCGTTGCACCGCGTGAACCGCAGACCGCCGGAGAATCATACAATCTTGATATCTATTATAAAGGCGCGTGGATAATTCATACTCTTAGATATTATCTCGGCGATGAAATATTTTTTAAAGTTTTAAGACGATGGGCTTATCCTACTGCTGAAATGGAATTAGTAACAAACGGCAGCCAATGCAGACTTTCTACAACAGAAGAAATAATAAAAATAGCCGAAGATGTTTCAGGCAAACAACTGGATTGGTTTTTTGAAGTCTATTTAAGAAACCCGAAACTTCCTCAATTGAACGTCACGCATGAAAATGATAAACTAAATTTTGTGTGGAGTACTGAGAATAATCTTCCGTTCGAACTTCCGGTTGAAATAAAATTTTCCGATAAAACGATTCGATTGGAAATGAAAAATAATCAAGGCGAAATTATTGTCCCCGCAAACTGTAACTATACAATCGACCCGGACGAATGGATTCTTATGGATTCAATAAAATATTTCGAGTGAAAAATCATAACTATTCAATAAGGTGCCGCCATCAAAAAAATCTTTCGCGTAATGCTGCAATTTTAGTTGCGCTTTTTGTAACATTTTTATGGTCAACTTCCTTCATAATTATTAAATGGGGATTAAAGGAAATTCCGCCGTTAACTTATGCCGGGCTAAGATATGTAATAGCATTTTTTTGCTTGCTTCCTTTTGCATTTCACAAGGAAAAAATTAAAGAAATTAAAAGTATAGCTCGTAAAGATTTTCTTCGACTCATTGCCCTTGGATTGTTATTCTACACATTCACGCAGGGAACACAATTTTTAGGTTTGTCGCTTCTGCCATCCGTTACTGTAAGTTTGTTGTTGAATTTTACACCTCTTGTTGTTGCGGTTATGGGAGTTTTTCTTCTTTCAGAGCGACCGACAATTTTACAATGGGGCGGTGCGTTATTATTTATTGCAGGAATTTTAACATACTTCTTTCCGGTTGAGCTTTCTGAAAATCAAACAACCGGAATATTTGTTATGCTTATTGGGGTATTGGCAAATTCAGGATCGGCTGTTTTGGGAAGAAGCATAAACAGGGAAGGAAAATTTTCGGCAATTACAATTACTGTGATCAGCATGGGCATCGGTTCAATTGTAATTTTAGTTTCCGGCGTAATTTTTCAAGGCATCCCGGTGATTAGTTTTACAACAATAATATATTTGCTGTGGCTTGCCGTTGTAAACACAGCACTTGCTTTTACTTTATGGAATTTGACTCTCCAAAAACTCACCGCGATGGAATCCAGCATAATCAACGGTACAATGTTAATTCAAATAGCTTTACTTGCTTGGATATTCCTGGGCGAGTCGATTACGATAAAAGAAGGTATAGGAATGTTGGTTGCTGCAGCCGGCGCTGTGCTTGTTCAATTAAAAAGAAAAAAGAATCTTTAACTCCGTTCTCTTTTTAAAAAACTTTCTTTTCTATTAAGATTCGTTTTGATATTATTGAACCGCATTTCAATTATTTTATTAGAGGGTCTATAATGAAACATCTAAAAATTATCAGCTTGTTTATTTTTTCTTTGATACTTATTAACTGCAGTTCGGATGACGACAACCCATCATCACCAGAAGCATCCGCGATTAAGGGAACATGGAGTGATTCAGTAAATACTTCAGGACAAATACTTACAGCTGAATTATCGCTCGACGAAAGCAGCGGCGTTATATCCGGCAGCGGTGATGTTTCATATAAAGAAGAATCCGGCACATCAACTAAATCTTTTAGTTTTATAAACTCAGCCACCGGCACAATCCAATCCAAAGATGTTGTTATTAATGTTGTGTTCGCCGACAGCAAATTTACTTTTACGGGCAAATTATCAAACGATAATTCTACTATGAGCGGAACGGCGGTGATGCTTGTTAAAAACAACTTCTCTTTTAACGATGGAGAATATACTTTTAACATGAACTTAAAGAAAAAATAATTTTTATTTCGTTTCATAAAGTGCGAAAGGCATTTTACATGAAAGCAAACAACGAACTCACAAAAAATTTGTTTAATACAACGGTACTTGTTTCGGCACTCGGATATTTTGTTGATATATATGATTTAATACTCTTCGGTATAGTACGCATTCCGAGCTTAATCGATCTCGGCGTAAGCGGCGAAGGATTAATTACGACCGGCGTTTTTCTGTTAAACATGCAGATGGCGGGAATGTTATTTGGGGGAATTGCATTCGGAATTTGGGGCGATAAAAAAGGACGGCTGTCAGTACTATTCGGCTCTATTGCGCTTTATTCAGTCGCAAATTTTGCCAATGCTTTTGTTACTTCAACAGATATGTATGCAATACTAAGATTTGTTGCGGGCGTAGGGTTAGCCGGTGAACTTGGCGCCGCCGTTACTCTTGTAAGCGAGACAATGACAAAAGAAACCCGCGGATACGGAACAGCAATTGTTGCATCTATCGGCGTTACGGGTGCAATATTTGCAGCTATAGTAGGTGAACTTTTTAATTGGAAAATTGCTTACATAATCGGTGGAATACTAGGATTTATTTTACTCGGCGCCAGAATTAAAATGTATGAATCAGGGATGTATAATAGTTTAAAAACAGCATCTGTTGGTAAAGGTAAATTTTCGGCTTTGTTTACCTCTCGGGAAAGATTTACGAGATACTTGAATTGTATTCTTGTTGGTTTGCCTATCTGGTATGTAGTCGGGGTTTTAATAACATTCTCTCCGGAGTTTGGCAAAGTCCTCGGTGTTAGCGAACCGGTTAAAGCAGGCAATTCAATTTTATTTACATATACAGGTTTGATCTTCGGAGATTTTGCAAGCGGATTTTTAAGTCAATATTTAAAAAGCAGAAAAAAGATTTACACAATTTTTATCTCTCTTACAGCGGCATTTATTCTAGTTTATCTTTTTGTTCACGGACTTCCGATTGAAATGTTTTACGGTCTTTGTGTTTTACTCGGAATTGCAATTGGATATTGGGCAGTATTTGTTACAACGGCATCGGAACAGTTTGGAACAAATTTGCGCTCAACTGTTACAACAACGGTGCCGAATTTTATACGCGGTACGGTTGTGCCAATAACGCTGGCGTTCAATTTTTTACGTGAATATTTCGGAATGATAAACTCCGCTTTAATTGTGGGCATTGTTTGTATATTAATAGCTTTTTGGGCATTGTATCACTTGGAAGAAACTTACGGCAAGGATTTGAATTATCTCGAAGACATTTAAAAAATATTTTAACTTTGCGCATTGAATTTTCTAAAAATGAATACGGAACAATGAATGGAATTTATTGAATATTTAATAGACCTTTTTTTACATCTCGATAAACATCTTAATGAAATCATACAACAGTACGGTTCATTAACATACGCAATACTTTTTTCAGTAATATTTGCAGAAACAGGATTTGTATTCACTCCTTTTTTGCCGGGCGATTCACTTTTATTCGCATCAGGCGCATTAGCAGCCCTCGGCTCTTTAAATGTTCATCTTCTTTTTCTACTTCTTACTGCTGCAGCAATTATCGGCGATACTGTTAATTATTGGATCGGTCATTATCTTGGAATGAAATTGTTCGATAAATATCCGCGTATTTTAAAAAAAGAATATCTCGACCGTACTCACCAGTTTTACGAAAAACACGGGGGCAAGACTATAATCATCGCACGTTTCGTTCCGATTGTAAGAACATTTGCGCCATTTGTTGCGGGAATCGGAAGCATGTCCTATCCAAAATTTATTGCATATAATATTTTTGGCGGAATTTTTTGGTGCGCAATATTTATTTACGGCGGTTACTTTTTCGGAAATCTTTCATTTGTAAAAAATAATTTTTCCGTTGTTATAATCACTATAATTTTTATTTCTATTCTACCGGGAATTATTGAGTATTTACGTCACAAATTAAAACCCGCTCAAAAATAAAAGTATAAAATCTTCGGCGTTTTGTAACATACCCGAAACAAGATTTGGTCTTTTCGGGTATTATTCTTACATTATAAAAAAATCCTTCATCCCAAAACTTTAAATAATATGAATAAAAATAGGATTACAGCAATTGGCGAAATACTTTGGGACGTATATCCCGAAGGAAAACGTTTAGGCGGTGCGCCGTTTAATTTTATTTACCATGTTTGGAAATTAATTGGCTCGGCTGAATTTATTTCCAATGTTGGAAATGACGAATACGGTAAAGAAATATTGGATTATTTAAAAAAGAAAAACTTTCCAACAAGGTTCATTTCGATTGATAACCTACACCCAACCGGGAATGTGAAAGTAAAACTAAATATTGATAAGACGCCGAGGTTTGAAATATCCGCCGAATGTTGTTACGACTATCTGGTTTTAAATGATGAAACACAAAAGCTTATTGAAGAAGAAACAGATTTAATTTATTTCGGAACTCTTTCTCAAAGAAGTGAAGTTTCAAGAAACACAATTCAGTCATTATTCAATAAGAACAAAAAATATTTTTGCGATTTGAATCTCCGTCACGATTTTTTTTCTAAAGACATGATTGAGAAAGCTCTTTTTACAAGCGATGTTATAAAGATTAATCATGATGAATTACAGAAAATTAAGTCGCTGTTCGGTTTAACCGGGGACGATTATGACGTGCTTGAACAAATGAACAAAAAATATAAAATTGAATTAATCTGCGTTACGCTCGGTGAAAACGGCGCGATATTATTTGACGGAATAAACTTCGACAAGCAAAAAGCAGAACCCAAAGAAATAATAGACACCGTAGGGGCGGGCGACGCTTTTGCATCTGTATTATGTGTCGGTTATTTAAAGCGAATGGACATTCAAAAAATCAACAAGCTCGCGAACGAATTTGCCGCCGAAATATGCGGCGTTAACGGGGCTGTACCTTCCGAGGATTCAATTTACAACAAATATATAAGAGAGTTCGAAAATGACAGCTAAGAATGGAATTTATATTCAGATGTACAATATCCACGGCTTAATCCGAGGTCGCGACCTTGAACTTGGACGAGATGCCGATACAGGCGGACAAACAAAATATGTTTTAGAGCTTGCTCAAGCCGTAAGCCGCCGAAAAGAAGTCGACTGTGTAGAAATTGTAACACGATATATTAACGATAAAGAAATCTCGCATGATTACGCCGTACACGAAGAAATTGTAAACGACAAACTAAAAATTATCCGAATCGGTTGCGGCGGCGGAAAATATCTTCGTAAAGAACTGCTTTGGAATCACCTTGAAGAATTCATAGACAAATCGACAAAGTATATAAAATCTAAAGGCCGGCTGCCGAATATAATTCACAGTCATTATGCCGATGCCGGGTACGTCTGTACCGAACTCACCAAATTTTTCGGCATCCCGCTAATTCACACCGGGCATTCCCTTGGTATAAATAAACGCAACAATCTTTTAAAGCAGGGTATAACTTCAGAGGATATAGAAAAGCGTTATAAAATTTCTAGAAGAATTGATGCCGAAGAAGCAGTTATGTTTTACGCCGACAAAATAATTACAAGCACCAACCAAGAAATAACAGATCAGTACGGTTTATATAAAAATTTTTCGAAAGAAAAATTTACAGTTATTCCGCCCAGCATTGATTTGGATAAATTTTTTCCTTTCAACGAAAGACGAGAATGGGAAGACGAGGTACAAAAAATTCGCGACGGCATTAGAAATGAATTGTGGAAATTTTTTACAAACATGCATAAGCCGATCATACTTTCGCTGTGCCGTCCCGAAAAACGAAAAAATATAACCGGTTTAATTCAAGCATATGGTGAAAGCGAAGAACTTCAGCACAAGGCAAATCTCGCAATCTTTGCCGGAATCCGAAAGGACATCACGCAAATGCCGGATATTGAAAGAGAAGTTCTTACGGAAATTTTATTGATGATGGACAAATACAATTTGTATGGGAAAATGGCTATTCCAAAGACGCATAATTTTGAGCACGAGGTTCCGGAATTATACAGAATAGCTGCTGAAACACACGGCGTTTTTGTTAATTCGGCTTTTAATGAACCATTCGGATTAACTTTAATTGAAGCGGCTGCAAGCGGTATTCCTATTGTTGCAACCGACGACGGCGGACCCCGTGATATAATAAAACATTTGCAAAACGGCGAGTTAGTTGATGTTAATGATCATAAAAACATATCTGCTGCTGTTTCAAAAATTTTAAATAGCGAAGAATTATGGCAGATGTATTCTACGAACGGAATAAATAAGATAAAACATTTTTATTCGTGGGACGCGCACACAAATATGTATATGAACGTGGTCAATGAATTAATTTCAGCGCGAAAAGACATCCCGGGCGTAATGGCAAATACCGGAATAAGATTTTTCAACTTCAAGAAATTAATTATTTTGGATATTGACGATACGATTCTCGGCGACATAAAATCGCAAAAAGAACTAAAGAACATTCTCTCATCCCTGCCCGAACAAATAGGATTTGGAGTGGCAACCGGAAGAACAATAGATGCCGCTAAAAAAATCTTGATTGAAAATGATTTTCTTTTTCCCGATTTGATTATTTCATCTGTCGGTTCCGAAATTTATTACAAAAACAAAAACGAATACATTTACGGCACGGGTTGGGATGCCCATATTTCTCACCAGTGGAAGCGAGAACATGTTGTGAAAATAATGAACGAGTTTGATTTTCTAGAATATCAAAACGAGGACACGCAAAGAAAGTTTAAAGTTAGCTACAATGTGATTGATGAAAATGCCGACTTAGAAATTATAAGGCACTCTTTAATAAAAAATAGAATTAAAGCAAACGTAATTGTAAGCCACAACAAATTTATTGATATACTTCCCGCGCGGGCAAGCAAGGGAAGAGCCGTACGATATTTAAGTTACCGTTGGAACATTCCTTACGAATCGATATTCGTTGCTGGCGACTCCGGTAACGATGAAGATATGCTTACAGGAGAATTACTGGGAGTTGTTGTGGGTAATCACGCACCCGAATTGGAAAAACTGAAAGGCCGACGAAAAATTTATTTTGCCGAAAAATCCCACGCAGCCGGAATTATTGAAGGATTATACTTTTACAAATTTTTAGGGAAAGATTAATGAGCGACGGTTTATTAAACATACTGGACAATCATAAAAATGATTTTATTTCTTTTTTAAAGTACACCGCAAACCAAGAAAAGAAACTTTTATTAACAGGTGAACTATTACAGCTTTTTGATGCGCTTAACAAGAATAAAGAAAAGAAATCAGAATTTGTTTGGTTCATAGAAAAAATCCAGGAAACAGTATCCTTTGATCATACTATTTTCTTAAACGTGCGGGAAAAAATTGCTTCAACTATTTTTTACAAGGTTAATCTCGAGGAATTTTTTATTGAAGAAATTAAGGCGAAGGAGTTTTTAGCTAATAAAGAAATGTGTGCAAATCCTTCAATGTCGGACTTTATGCTTAATCTTAACTTCAGCCCCTTCAGCGACAAATCCCCTTCGGTACGTGATGTAAAATATATAGGCGCCGGGGTCGAATATTTGAATAGATTTCTTTCAAGCCAAATGTTTAACAATGTTGAAAAATGGAAAAAAATTCTTTTTGATTTTATACGGTTGCATAAGCACAACGGTGAGCAATTAATTTTAAATGAAAGAATAAAAGACGCAGAACATCTTAACAGGCAGCTTGATATTGCAATTAAAAAACTATCCGAATATAGAAAGCCCGCTTCATTTAATGAGATACAATTTGTACTTCAAAACCTCGGTTTCGAAAAAGGATTGGGCAAAGATTCAAAAGAAATTCTAAGCAACTTAAAATTGCTCGATCAGCTATTAAACTCGCCCGATCACGAAGTACTGACAAAATTTATTTCCGTAATACCAATGGTATTTAAAATCGCAATTGTATCGCCTCACGGATACTTCGCTCAGGAAGGCGTTTTGGGAATGCCCGATACAGGCGGACAAGTGGTTTACATTTTAGACCAGGTTAAAGCTCTTGAAAAAGCAATGATTGAGCAGTTGAAACATTCCGGACTTGATGTGTCGCCTAAAATAGTTGTGTTAACTCGTTTAATTCCGAACTCAAAAAATACTACATGCAATCAGCGCCTGGAAAAAATACACGGTACAAAAAATTCTTGGATTCTTCGCGTTCCGTTTCGGGAACACAACAAAAAAGTTACCGACAACTGGATATCGCGATTTGAGATATGGCCGTACCTCGAAGAGTTCGCGGAAGATTCGTACACTGCTTTGATGGCTGAATTTAACGGTCGCCCGGATTTAATAATCGGCAATTATTCCGACGGTAATCTTGTTGCTCATCTTCTTTCAAAAAGTTTTAAAGTAACACAATGCTGTATTGCCCACGCCCTCGAAAAAAGTAAATATCTTTACAGCGCTCTTTACTGGTACGATCTCGAACAATATTATCATTTCTCAATGCAGTTTACAGCCGATCTAATTGCTATTAATTCCGCTGATTTTCTAATCACTTCTTCTTTCCAGGAAATAGCCGGAACAGAAAATTCAATAGGGCAATATGAATCTTACAAACATTTTACTATGCCGGGTTTGTATCGAGTTGAAGACGGGGTAAATCCTTATCATGTAAAATTCAACATCGTGTCGCCGGGCGTTAATGAAAAAGTTTATTTCCCTTATAACAAATCGGTTCAAAGAATTAGCGGTACAAAAGATATTCTGGAAGAAATGATTTTTGGAAATATTGAAGACAAAGATATCGTGGGTAAACTTGAACATCCTGAAAAAACACCAATCTTTTCGATGGCACGTTTGGATAAAATCAAAAACCTAACTTCGCTCGTAGAAATTTTCGGCGAAAGTGAAGAACTTCAAGAGTACTCTAATTTAATTATTGTGGCAGGTAAGGTTGAAGAGGAACAAACAAGCGACAACGAAGAAAAAGAACAGATAAGATTGATGCACAAATTAATTGACCGATATAATCTTCATAATAAAATAAGATGGATTGGAAAACTTTTTAGAAAAGATGAAGCCGGAGAAGTGTACAGAATCATAGCCGATCGTAAAGGAATTTTTATTCAACCCGCATTGTTCGAAGGATTCGGTTTAACGGTTCTCGAAGCGATGATTTCCGGGCTTCCGGTTTTTGCCACAAAGTACGGAGGACCGTTGGAAATTATTGAGAACAACGTTCACGGCTTTCATATTGATCCAGTTAACAAAGCAGAAACAACAGATAGTATTCTAACCTTTTTAAAAGAAATTAAGCATGATTTGAAAGCATGGGATTATATTTCCAAAAATGCGATTAAACGTGTCAATGAAAAATATAATTGGAAGCTTTATTCGCAAAGACTTCTTTCTCTCGCAAAATTATACGGCTTTTGGAAATTTTCGACAGATCTTAAACATAACGACATGGACGCTTATCTTGATTTGGTTTATCATGCATTATATAAACCGCGAGCAAGGATGCTTCTTGAAGAACACATGAAAAAATAAAATGTTGCAGTAAAAGGGAAAAAGAAAAGATGATTATTAATCACCTTTTCTTTGCTGGAGGTTCAACTACTTTAGCCGGCTGCAATTCAACTTCAACAAAATCCGGCAGTAAATTATACATCGCACCGGTAAACATATCTGTAACCATACCGGGTATTATGCCATTCAGAACATTAAACCAAAACCATGTAGATATCTTTCGCGTTAATTGCGTCTCGTAAGTATCGTATCCGTCAAGTTCAAGTTTTATCAAATGATTATTACCCCTTTCAACATTAACTACCTGCGGGGTTGTACCAAATTTTTTACCGTCGATTGTAATTTTCGCGTTCGGCGGCTCGGATTTAATTTCAACATTTTGAGATGTTGTGTTTAATACTGTGCTGCAAGCGTTAAAAACTTGCGAAACCGAAAATAAAAGTATAATTAAGAAAACTCTTTTCATTGCTGTCCTAATCTTGTTAATTCATTATCGAAGAAAAGCAAAATTATTTAAATCCTTTTTTGCCGGAATTTTTAAAATGTTTTGATCAGCACAAATTAAAGCAGTGGTAAAAGATATCTAAAAATCAGAATCCCTCAATGCCCCTATGCTTTGAGGGATTCCTTTGTACAGACAGGCGCCTCCCTTGTCGGTAGCGCCAAATTTATTTCAAGAACATAAGTTTAAGCGAATGATTGAATTGATTTCCGGCAACCATAAAAACATAAACGCCGCTTGTAACTGTTTCGCCGTAATCGTTTTTACCGTCCCAGCGGAATTTAATTTCACTCTTTCCTTGAATATCTTTCAATGTGAACGTTTTAATTACTTGACCGAGTATGTTGTATATCTTAAACGACAATTCTTCCGCTTTAATGTTTTGAGGAAGTTTTACTGTCACAGTAACCTGCGAATTAAACGGGTTCGGGTAAGCTTCAAGTGAAAATTCCGTTGGTATTTCTTCCTCTTCTTCAACACTAATCACTGGGCCGTCATTATTATCATCATAACAATCTTTACAATAACCGGTATCGCTTTCGAGAGAAAGAAACGCAGTGTATTGCGAAAGTATTCTGTTCGAAATACTCAAATCAATTATTTCATTTACGGTTGAATTGTCATAAACATTTTTCTCTAATAAGTTTATATAAGAACTAACCCACATTTTGGCTGTCAAATCATCCGTCATTCTAGAAGCAGTATCTTCTATAATTTTTGTTTGTGTAAAGGGAGTTGTATTATAAATACCTGATGTTTTAATTATGAATGGAAAATCGCCGACAAATTTTCCGACTTGCGTAATCGCTTTGCTAAGCTGTGCAGATTGATTTAATCCCGAAAGCGTTTGACGGCTGTAGCAAAAACCGTTTTCCAAACTTGTATATAAATCGAATGAGTTTACAGTTCCGCCCATTTTTTGGAAAACATCAATCATAGAACTTTCAAAACTGTTTGAAATCCTGTTATAAGATCCCCCGGTTGCTCTTGCAAGATTATCATAGAAATATTCGTTGCCCAAATACGAACGGTTGCTGAAATAGTAATAAGTATATTCTCTATCGTTGAAGTCAAGGATATATGTTGGAATAGTAATCGTTAGTAAATTTTTAATATCCGCTATAATTTGATTTGCAGATTGATAGCTTCCAACTTGATCGGAGTTTGAGATTAGGTAAACAAAACAACCGCCTTCGTTTTCAATACAGAAGTCGTAGCCCTCCTTTAATAATGCAGGTAAATTGCTGTAAACCGAAATAGAATTTTGATTAAAATTTGCAAACGCGTTTTGAATTGCGTTCGGTTCGGCGTTAATCCATTCATCGCTAACTTTGCCTATACTTAATCCCGAATAGAAAATGTTGAACTGGTCGCCTTCTTTAAGATATTCATCAGTTAATAATCTTATGTTATCAACAATTTGATTTCTATCCGTCGAACTTTTTCTCGAATCGTAATCAACAAGAAACAAAACTTTACGATTGATTGTTTCGAGAGCGGTCCCGGGGAAAAGTGAGAGCTGGTAAAATCCTTCGGTATCATTCTTATAAAATTTTAGATACACACCGTTTATCATTGGGTTATCAAATTCAAGATTAAGCGACGAGTAATTGAAATGATTTGTTAAATTCATATTAAGATGTTCGCCGAAGAAGTCGTCTGTTTGCGATGTGAAACTTCCCGACAAATTTGCAACGCGAGGATTAATCCACTCCGGACTGACCCAAGTTTTTAGACTCACCTTATTAATTACATTTTCCGAAGTATTCAGAATATGAATTGGTAAAGGAACCGAAACCATTGAATTGTACCAATTATTCGGAACCATATAAGTAATACGGACTTTGCGCGGTTCGGTAGTTTTTAAAGGATAAACCCGTAGTTCATAATTGCGTTGACCGCGTTTAAAAAGTATTGATGGATCGCGCCTTCTGTTTACTATTTCTTCATAAATTGAAGATGCCGTCCATGTGTCGAGAATAATTCCTTTACTAATTTCGTCGCCAATCCACAACCATGAATCGGTTACAAAACTATTTTCAGGCAATTCAAAATAAAGCACTGCTTCAATTTGTGTATTGGAATTAAAATAAGTTGATGGAGCAGAGAAAGTAAGATACATGCTAACTTGACTATAAAGCCCTTTTGGACTTACCGATATTGTTGCTTCGTCTATGGTACCTTGATAGTTGTACCATGATTGCTGGGGATCCAAAACGCGGAGAGAATTTTGTGCAATCACCCCGGTCGCACAAAATACTAACAGCAATAGGAACAATCCGGTAAAATTTTTAAACATAAATTCCTCTTTTGTTTTTTGCTTTTAATGCTATTAAAATTGATGCTGCTACGGTTATTGCTGTAATTGAAGCTATAAGAAATGTTTTCTTTTTCATGCGGCACTCCATTTGGTTTTATGATCTGTGTCAAAATCCATACCCCAAATTCAAAAAGTTGATATAACACACAAATACAAGTTGAGAGAAAATTTTATGCACTAATCGGATGCGAAGATTTTTCGCGATTGGTATTTTTTTTCGTGGTGGAAATTAAAAGAGATTGCTTTGTTGAAGGTTTTATTTAATAGTAATATGGGCGGATAAATTATTTATCCGCCCTTTTATGAAATTAATTTTTGAATCTGTAACCTAAACTAATACCAAAAATAAATTTATGCATTGAGAATTCATCCATTGGTAAACGAAGAGAAACCCCCGGTTCTAATCTATCAAATAAAATTGAAGCACTTAAAACCGCATGGTGAAATGTTCTTTCGTCAAAATCTAAATCGCTTTCACTTAAAATCATAAACCCGACTAATCTTGCCGAAACATCAAACCTCTCATTTTTATATCCAGCACCTAAAATATAATTGCCTATTAATTCCGTATCGCCGGATTCATCTTTGCGAGGAATCAATATAGTTGGACCAAGTACTGCACTGCCGTAAAATCCATTGTAAATTCCAAACTGATATGTTGAAAGAATTGATGCACTCCAAACACTTGGTGAGAATGCCGAGTATTTTTCAAAGTCACTAATTATCGAAGGTAAATAAGCTATTCCTTTATCTTCATCTGATGTCGGTAATCTAATTCCTAATTCGAAAGTTAGTCCTTCTGTTTTTGTTGTTGTTTGCAACCCAATAAAAATATTACCAATACCGGTTTCATTTCCTTTCATGAAATATTTGTCATCAACATTTCCATGTGCAATTGGTAATTCGGCTAATAAACTAATTCCATCGGACATTCTAAGTTTCAGCATTAAGTTTGCGTTCCAACCGCTGGCATAATCGTAATAGTCCTCCATTTTAGGAAAGTTTACTTCCCCGGCAAACCACGTTCCGCTTTTTTGTCTCATGTAATAATTTTGAGCAAAAAGATTAATCGATAAAGATGTGATAAATAAAAAGACAATGATTGACCACAAAAATTTCTTATTCATAAGCTTCCCCGTTTTAAATATGTTTAATTAATTAGTTAATAAATGTATCGAACCAATTCTGCATTTCTTTTACATTACTTCCTCGCACAAGAAGCATATGGTTTCCTAGCGGTTCATTCAATAAATCGGCAACTTTATAATTGCCGTGCAATTTTACATGAACTTGAGTACGGCATAAATTATCCTCGGTTCCTGTTTCTAAAATTTCAGCATTCGAAATCCACATCTTGTTTAAATCTGTTCCACCTAAACGGAATAGTGTTGCCTTTCCTTTTGATACTTCTCCTTCAATTCCAACGCCGATCCCCGATTCGAAGTGAGAACGTATTTTATAGCTTTCAACCATGTTGATTGGAATTGTACAATGAGCGAGCCATAATGAATTGTCTTGTTCGTTTATCTGTGCCGGGTTAGCCATCCACGCTAATTGATCTGTTAAAAGATTCGCCCAAACCATTCCGACTGTTGAAACGAGGTCGCCTTCGCACCCGGCAATAATTCCATCATCATTTAATTTTGAAAGCGCGAAACATCCGGTTGTTTTTAATTCAGTCACAAGATCAAAACAACGCACACTTATTGCCGAAAGATTATTTTTTTCAATTATCTCTTTTAACGCCGAAGAAACCTTAACGGTATTTTTTAATTCTTTTTTTGAAGGTTCATTAATTTCCGCAGCGTTGTTTGTAAACATAAAATGTGCTTCTTCAATATCCGTATCTTTTATCGAATTGATAGTATCCGTCAATTCATTCATTTCTATTTCAATTATTTCCGGTCCCCAAATGTTTTTAATTTTTTTATAATCCGGCATGCTTGCAATAAGCCAATCAGACGGCTTGCCGAACAGCCCGATCTTTGTTTTTCTAAGTTTATGATAAACATGAATGTTTTTTATAAGCTTATCCAACTCATGCCAATTTTCTTTGTTAGAGTTGTCGTCGAGATAAATAATTTTTCCCTTAGCGTTTTCTTGGTTTAATCTTGCAAGAATTTCCAAAGATGCGGGGAGCGAATTGTTACCGGGATGCGCTAATAAAATCACCGGTTCGTTTTCAAATTTATCTCTTCTAATTTTCCACAAGTTCAAAACTCTTTGCTCTGTTCCGCCGGTGAGAATAAAATAAAATACGGGGATGTTTTCTAATAATTGTTCTTCTTTGAATTGTTCGCCGCCGATGTGTAAAAGTTCGGTTTGAATATCAAAGGCAATATCTTTAGGCGGGACGGAAGTAATTTCACTTGCAACCGGTATAAAACCGAATTTTTTATCGGTCATTTATTTCTCCGGGATTTTTGTGATCTAATTATCCTTTCAAAAATAATCTCGATTAAATTTAGTTGAATATTGTTCTTTACGCAAAAATATTTTTATGCATTTTGAAGTACACCTTGTACTTAAAATACTTTCTATACACTCAGTAGAACTTTAACGTCTGTTGATGCGTTAATAATATTAAATGTACTTTTCGGAAAAAGGAAAAATCATGAAAGTTGGAATTATTGGAAACGGACTTGTCGGTTCAACCGCGGCTTATGCTTTGGCAATGCGTAAATCCGCTAGCGAAATTGTTATGATAGACGCAAACGAAAAACGATCAATATCGGAAGCGGCTGATATTCAACACGCTGTTCCGTTTATTCAAGCGCTGGACATCTATCACGGCAGTTATGAAAACTTGAAAGACAGTAAAGCAATAATTATTGCCGCCGGTGTCGGTCAAAAGCCCGGAGAATCAAGATTAATGCTTCTCGAAAGAAACGCAGCAATTCTAAGGCACATTATCCCTAACGCAATTAAATACGCGCCTGATTCCGTATTTATAATAGCAACAAACCCGGTTGATATAATAACTCATCTCGCTTCGGATATTGCGGCAGAGTATGGAGTTCCATATTCAAAAGTTATCGGCACAGGCACTACGCTCGACACCGCACGTTTCAGAGCTTTGCTCGGAAGACACTTGGGCGTTGATGCTCAACATGTTCACGGGTATGTTATAGGCGAACACGGCGATTCTGAAGTGCTCGTGTGGTCGAACATCGGTATTGGCGGAATACCTTTGAATGATTTTGTAAAATTTAGAAACACTTCTCTCGACGATAAAATCAAAAATGAAATCGACTCAGATGTGCGCAATGCCGCTTATAAAATTATTGAAGGCAAAGGTTCAACTTATTATGGAATTGGCGGAGCTATTGTTAGACTTGTTGATGTTATCAACCGCGATAACAGGGCTATTTTAACTGTATGTGCGCGTACAAAAAACATAAAAGGTATTGAAGATGTTACACTTTCGCTGCCGCATTTAATTTCCGGCAGAGGTGATCTTGGCGCTCT
>CAZRMG010000009.1:0-20388 GCA_964601095.1 uncultured Melioribacteraceae bacterium
ATCCGATACAAGAGTAATTCCCGTTTCAAGCATCCCGAGAATTGGAATATCAGCGAGAGCTGTAAATTGTAATGGTCTTAAATATCCGCGAATGCCAATCAATCCTTCCTTGCCGAAATTACTATAGACAGATTCGAAACCATAATCAGTAAAATCGGCATCAAGTTCTATCCCGACTTTTCTATTGTCGAAACTCGGGCTGTTATTATACAAATACATTATACTGCCGTGACCGAGAGTAGCGTAATCGAGTGCACCGAGCCGTGCATAAAACGGATCGCCCTTCTGCCCGTAACGGACATATCTTATAACACTTAAGTAATCAGAGAACTCGTTAAAATTTTCTGTGCGCAGATTTCCGTTTGCAGTGTAAGTTAAATTGAGATCGAGACCAACGCCGATTTTGGAAAATTGAAATTCCGGGAAAATTCTAAAAACATAATTAGGTGCGCCGTTAATCCAGGTAATTCCCATACCGCCGGCGAGCATTCCTTCATTAGGCTGGTATTGACCGAATTGTGCAAAACTTATTGATGTGATTAAAGTAAAAAGTGAGAGTAATAAAGTTTTCATATTGGATTTTTTTATCGCACGATAGCAAGTTTTTGAATTGCAGAAATAGTTTCTGTTCCTTTCTTCATAATTATTTTGTAAAGATAAACTCCGTTTGCCGCGAGTTCTCCGTCTTCATCCCGCCCGTCCCAATAAATTCTGTTAAAATCATAATTTAACACGGACGAATTTAGTTTTATTTCTTTAATTAATCTTCCTGTAATTGTAAAAATATTAATTTTTATTTCGTCGGGAATTTGAGTTAGCTTAAAAGTAAAATAAGTATCTCCCGAAAATGGATTGGGATAATTATAAACATATAAAAGTTGATTTTTATTATTGACCACAAACTTCTTAACAATCCCGGAAGGATCAATAATTTCACCAGAAGCATTTTTACCAAAAACTTTTAATGTATATTCTCCATCCTCAAGTTGCGGCGTGTAATCGATGATAAATTTGGGATTACTTGACGAGAATGAATAATTAACAAAACTATTATTGTAAGGTATTCTAACATCGTTGAGATAGATTTGTACAGAATTAGTATCTGTAATTGGAATCAACGATTGGTCGTCAAGTTCTATTTTTATTAAAGGTGTTGAAGAAATATAATCCCCGTCGAGAATATCATTGCCGTCGATAGAAAGTTTTAAAGATGCCGGGGCATTGTTAGGTTTAACATAAAATGGAATAGAGTAAATATTATTGTCTTTATACAGTTCATTAATTTTATTTTCTGGATCGATTGTAATATAAAAACTTCGTTCTCCGGTTATAGATGCTGTATTATAAGCCAGATTAAAGTGTTTTCGTTTTCCACTATTAATTGAATCAACAAACTCTTCAAATATATTTTCTTTTGAATTATCGGGTTTAACCAGATCAACTTTTACTTTAAAACTATCAGCAGTTGATTCTCCAACATTATAAACGTAGAAAGATATATTTTGTGTTTCCCCTTGAGTTAATGTATCCGATGAAACTGATACAACCTGGTAATTGAAACCGAGTTCCGGCAAACTTTTATAATTCACTTCCATACTTGATAATGTCGGAGAAGCAGCAGTTGTTTGAGCCGAAAGTTCTCCCCTAATTTTAATGCAAGGATAAATTCTTGAATTGATATTTGATAAGTCTGCTGCACTATTTTCAATTTTCAAATAATCAAGCGTGTCAACGCTTTCATCATTCTTGATTCCCAACAGTCTGTATTTCATAACCGAACCGATTGTTGTACTATCTTCAACTACAAAGTTTTTCCATTCGGCAGAGGGACCAATAATTGAAGTTGTAAAACTTCCATGTTCAAATCGAGATGTTATTGTTGTATCTATTTGCACTCGCCCCTGAAAAGCTTTTGAATAAACTTCCGGGGCCAATCCTACTATTGTTCCCTTTTTACCAATCATCGCCCAGGAGCCGCGGAATGCGAGACTATCGATATATCGGCTTCCGAAAAGTTTAATTTTATTTTTGAGTTCGGAAGAACTAACCCTGCCTTCATCCGATACAGCAAATACAACAATATATTTACTTGATAAGGTATCAAGAAAGTTAATGTAATTCTCAACCTCGGCAGCATTGTTAAGTATGTAAAATCTTTTATATTCAACAAACTTATAAGTTGAATCATCAAGCAAGACAATGTGGTGCCCGCCGAGTGTGTTTTCAGGAATTAAGTTTTGATTGTTAACTTGAATTAATGCTGTATTCCCGTCGTTAAATCCCGCGGATAAACTTTTGATAACAATATTGCGATCCGCTAAGGATAATTTGTTATTGAATAATTTTATATTCTCTTTTTCAACAACACTTAAGCTTATACTATCCGAAAGTGAATAACTATTTTTTTCTCCCAGTATAAAAGAGATTGTATTACTGTAATCGGAAGAATTTTCCAATCTGCTTTTAAGCCAGATTCTTTTGTTAATAAATTCAATTGGAATAACCGCCTTTGTAACGAGAGTATCAAATGTTATTGAAATGTTTGTGATGTCTGAAAAATCTTTATTAGAACTAATTTCCAAATTAATCTTTTCGGAAATAGGGCGGCCAACAGGATTAATAAAAGAAAGCGGATTTGCCAACTTTCCTTCTACACTGTAATTCTGAAGCATTTTTATTGTACTGCTGGTAACTAAGAAATTCAGTTCAGCACTATTGTCATTTTTCGATAATTCATCCAAAACATTTTCACTATCCAATTGAATTTTTAATGTATGTTCGCCCGCTTTATTTTTCACTGGTATTGATACAATTACGGAATCCACAAAGCGCGGTATAACTTTCCGAATTGTTTTATTATAACCCAACGATTTATTGTAATATGAGTTAATAGAAATGTTAAAACTATCGCTGTCAACTAAACCGAAATTAAAATATTTTATTATTGCCTTTGCACTATCGTTCAAATCCGAAATTGCATTTGAATTTAATTTTATGTTTTCAACGGATAATGACAAATTCGTTTTTGAAGGTAAAGCCAGTTTGACTATAGGATCGCCAATGAGTGTATTTGTAAGCGTGAATAATTTGAACACTCCCGATGATCCGAAATTATTAATCATATCAAGTTTCGCAAGTCTGTGTGCTTCTCCTATAGTGTAAACAGAATCCTTTAATATTTTTTTGTAGAATAACTGCGGGAAATTGAATGTAGTTGTTGTAAAACCCAACGCGGAATTTCCAATATAAGCTATTGCTTGTCCGTCCGGTTCGTTTACAAATAATTGAGAAAAAGAAACAACATCCGGTTCTGCAAATTTGGCTGTTGAGCAGCCGAAGTCTGTAATCAGCGGATAACGATCTATTTTGTTTTTCAACTGTTCTGGATCCGTTATTGAATTATCCCAGGTCTGTGTTCCGCTGTGACCAAGATAAGAAATGAATACTCCGCCGCTGTCTATTGCATTTTGAAATTGCTGCTGGGAGTAAGGACCAAAGTTGGTAGCAGGATTTATCGTTTTATAGAAATGAGTAAAATTGCCTCCAACCGGAGTTGGAACAACATAATTATCAATTATAAAGTTATTTGTTTTCTTTAATTGTTCTATTTGACTTTGATTGTTACCAGTTCCTCCGGAAAAAAATAAATATTTTTTATTCCAACCGCCGTTTTCTTGATTGATATATTGTTGATGCTTAAATAAATACCACAACAATTCTTCGTTCTTTGTAACTGGCAATCGACCAATATTTATTTGTGGAATACACGCACCGGTACTATCCCAAATTACAAACCAATTATCGCTGACGGGCGCACCATAAGAAGGTACATAGTTCAATACAGAAGGAGCGCCTTGATATTGTGATTTATTACCGCGGTAATCATAGGTTGCGCCGCCAATAAGAAAAACATACATGGGTTTTGGTGCTGGCCAATTAGCATGCGCATTTACTAAAAAATCCCGTATTGCCTCCGGGCAGAAAAAGCCATAAGCAAATTCATCATAGATATCATCAACATCTATTGTTTTTGATTTTATTTTATAATTATCAGCTATGAATTGGGTATAGTCTATTGCGTTCTTTAAAAACTCTTTATGAGTAATAGAAATGTATTCGGCTGAGTTTGATTGATCTCGTAAATTTGTGAAGGCCTTTTTATAATAGATTTTCGGCTTTAGAGTTTTTGAAGAATCCATTAATAGAAACTTATCATCCGCCTCTATCGAATCAACAAAAACAATATTCTCCCCAAGAAGTTTTACAAAATACTTTCTATAATTAGTGCCAAGTTTCCACAGAGAATAATTTTTTGTGCTGTCAATGTTAAATATTTTTATCGCTTTAAATGAATTTGAAGTAATGAACGGGAAATGAAAATTCAGCGAATCATTAACAACTTTAAGATAACGTGGATACTCAATTTCATACCAATCTACAATACATAAATTTGGATTAGCTTCTGTTTGAAAAGAGTAAACATTCAAAGTATTGCTACCTTCTTTCAATAAACTTGAGTTATAGTTCCCCTCCAGTACTTTTTGATCGTACTTGTTTATATAACCAGAATCTTGTTTGGTACTGCTGTTCAATGAGATCGCTAAAAGATGTGCATTATTAGAAATACTCGAAGCGTAATCCTGTAATTTAGTCAACACTTTGACCGGTTTGTCCGGATAAACATCGTTCAAATGGAAACTGATATTTCTTGTTCCAACACCAAGATTTCCTTCGTGCCAGGTTTTATTCTCAGCCCAATAAGGCATTTCTCTTTGAACCAGATCGTTCATTGAAAAATCGAACCAAATATTTTTCTCAATATGTATTAGTTCGGAATAATATTCTAATGTATCAATAACCAGTTTAGTTGTTGTTGGCTGTGAACTCACTCTAAGACCATTACTACCATCCCATGAAAGCCAATAAATAGTTGTGTCGGAATACCTGTTATAATAATCTTTATATGTTTCACCATTTTTACTAGTCTCCCTGTAGTTATCACCCATGTTTTGTTTACCGGCAAATTCAATAAAATCAAGGTTGTCAAACCTTCCGTCACTTTCTCCAGAAACATAAATTGGAATCTCCTCGCCTTTCAAATACAACTTAAAAGTTCTCGGATCAATAAATGATAAATTAATATTTTGATAAGCTAAGTCATCATACCCAATCCTATAAATTCCATTTCTATCAGTTCCTATTTTAAGATACTCAACATTATTATTTATCCAAGAATCGATTGGAAAAGTTTTTGAAATTATTTTCTCATAATTTTTTTCTGCGAATGACTTGTTTATAATTAGCGGGTTAATTTCGGACAAAGTTTTAGTTTCCGGTTGAATAATATTGGAATCAAAAACAAGGTTTAGAATAAATTTTTTATATAGGATAATTTTTAATGATTCATTACTTACACGGAATAAATTCAAGTTAAGATGTAAACAATAATTATCGCCTATGCACAAATATCCCTTATTAACAACAACCGGCTTTTCCGAAATACTTACAACCTGATCATTCTGTTCATAAAAAACGACAGATTTGGAAACCGACACTTTTGGATTAACATTAGGTATAGCATCATATGTTATACTTTTCATAGGTGAAAATTCTATTTTGGGATTTGTGCCGGAAGGAATTGCAATGAAAATATCAAATGAAGGCAGGGCAAACTCGCCGTGTTTTTGTGGATCATAAAAATCGCTGTACGACAAAACTTTGCGGTCGTTTATGTCATGCAATGAGATATTTTTTTCATCAACAGAACAAATTAAAGAGTAACTATTTTGATGAATCTCATCCTTTTCGAGAATGATTTGAGAATAGGTATAGCATCCAAAGAATAAAATAAAAAATGGAAATAATATTCTTACCATACTATTATATATATTATTAATATTCTATTCGATATCCTATCCCGGCTATTATTTTGTTGAGAATAATACAAATTTTTATGTAACAATTCATGTCATAAATTGTTAATATTGTTTATCCAAGGGTGTGCTCTTTTAATCCAGTTCCGGAAAATTGAATTGCCTTAATCTATTAGAATAAATTCTATGGACTTATTTGCTTTTCAAGTTAATACTCCTGAAACTTTTTCCATCAACGATATCGTCGTAAAATCGACAACAATTTCAAATCTCTCAAAAGAGATATCTTGTTTAATATCTTCTAAAGAGCAAAAGTCGAAACAAATAATTACTCTCAATACCGATTTCCTAAGGATTTCATACTTAGATAAAGATTTTAAAGATATTTGTACTAATAACTGTATTGTTGTACCCGATGGAATAGGAGTAATTCTATTATTGTTTTTAAGATATCATAAGAAAATAGATAAAATAACAGGCTGTGATTTGTTTGATATCTGTTTGACTTTTGCCAACACAAATAAATTAAAGATTGCTTTAGTTGGTTCTACAGTTAAAACACACTCAATACTAAGTGATAAAATAAAAAAAGAATTTCCGAGCATTGTACTAAAAACAATTTCTCCAGTTTTTGAATTCGAAACTATTCCTAAACTTAATAATGAAGTTATTAATGAGCTTAAAATATTTTGTCCGGATATTTTATTTGTCGCACTCGGATGTCCACGTCAAGAGAAATGGATTCATACGTATAAAGATTTAATAGGAGCAAAAATAAATATCGGAGTTGGTGCTGTATTCGATTTTTATGCAGGCACTAAAAAGAGAGCTCCAAAATTTGTAAGAACAATTTGGTTAGAATGGTTCTGGCGATTGTTGCATGAACCACGCAGACTTTTCAAAAGATATATAATTCTTGGCTTGCCTTTTTTTATTAAAACATCATTACAACAAATCTTTAGTGCAGGAAAAAATGGACAGCACAAGATTGCTTCAATTAATAAAAACGTTTGACATCGGCGGCGTTGAGCGTTCAACAATTAATTTTTCAAATCAGTTGGCAGATCGAATTGATTTCGTTGGTATTTTTGCCCAGAAAGGATTTTTTAATCATTCTAATATTGTTAAAAATAAAGTTAACCAGTTTTATTCTATAGGGGAACTATCAAATCCATTTTTCTTTTTCTTAAATCTCTTTAGAATTATAAGAATAATTATTAACCATAGTATTAATATAATCAACTATCACCAGAGGATTTTGATTCCATACATTATATTAATCAGATTATTTTTCCCAACAATAAAAATTATTTACTCACATCATAATGTATTCAATGATTATTTGAATATCTTTTTAAAAGCTGATGTTTACTTGGCTTTTAGTATTGCGCTTAAACACGATTTGAAAAATGTTTCCAAATCGCCCATAGTATTACTTAATCATAAAATAGATATCATCGAAAATAGAAGTTCTATTTACGAATCGATAAATGTAATTGGATATGTTGGAAGATTTGAGAAACTAAAAGGCGTATATCTATTACTTGATGCTTTTGTGAATATATCCAATATGTTTAGCAATTTGAAATTAGTTATGATTGGAGTTGGCAAAGAAAAGTCTGCAATTAAAAAATATATAGCACAAAACAATATTGTAAATAAAGTTATTGTCAAGAATCCCGAAGTCGATCTTGCAGAAATATATAAGGGTATTGACTGTCTTGTTGTGCCGTCTGAAAAAAATGAAGGATTCGGTTTGGTAATAATTGAAGCAATGGGGAATAACATACCCGTAATTGCATCAGATTTAGAACCTTTTCAGGAGATAATCCAAAATAACATTACGGGTTTGCTTTTTGAAAGAGGCAATGTTGAATCACTAATAATCCAACTACAACGAGTTATTACCGACAACAAATTAAGAACCGATATAATAAGAAATGGATTTGAGTATGCATCAAAATATTTTAAAACGAGTACATAATCTCAAGTATTTTTATTTTATCTCTAATAATTCAATAGATTTTTCGTAAACATCGCTGAGACTAACATTCGTTAAACAATATTTTTCTCTATAACGGCATTCCCATTCGCAGCCGAAACAATCCATTTGATGGTTAAGATAAATCCTATTGTTCTTTGTCTTAAACGGGAAGTATCTTCCATAGTTACCTCCGCCTATAATTGCAATCATAGGTATTTCATATTTAAGTGCCGCGTGGGCAAGACCGGAATCATTCCCAATAAAAAGTGATGCACATTTAATTAGCTGTACCACCTCATTAAGTTTTAACTTGCCTGCAAGATTCGTAACATTATTGTTGTTTCCACTGATGTTTTCCATCAATCCATTTTCGCTTTGATTACCAACAAGTATAACTTGAATATGTTTGGAAATTCGTTCGCAGAATTTTTTATAGTTTTTTTCACCCCAGCTTCTTGTTTTATCTGAAGAAAACGGAGCTACAACAATATATTTTATGGCTGAAAAATATGCCGACATTTGGCTATTGTCTTGAAAAGTATTTATAGAATTATTTACTTTTTGAATTAACGGTGCTTTGGAAAACAATTCCAATAATTTTATGTGCCGCTCATATTCATTAAAAAAATCCGCGAATAAAACCATGTCGTAATATGAATCGATTTTTCTACCAAAAACTTTTTTAATAGTTTTCCATGAATTCGAAAAGCACCAAACAACTGAAGAACCGCTCAATAACGATATCTCATCTGAAGAAACTCCCCTTGACGAAGTAAGATTAACACACAATTTACTTTGCAAATTATGCAGCATATTTAAGAATTGAATTCTATAATGCAGCGCCCATTTGTACTTTTTATGATCCCAGTAAATAAGTTTAATATTACCTTTGTAATTACTAAACAACTCTGAATATTCTGATTTTACAATTAGATAAACATCCCCATCATCAATAAATATTTCTTCATAATCAAGAATCATAGATGATATAATTACATCGCCGAGAGAACCTGTATTTATAAAAACAATTCCTTTACCATTGTTTGATCTCTTATAAAATTTTCTTTTCAGAAACGAAAAAATAATGAAGGCAAAGAAACTGTTGAACAACCAATAAAAATGCTTAATTCTCATCATTTTAAAAACTGCGGTTTTTTGAAATTCGGGAAATATGTTCTATCAATCAGCGCTTCATTCCCATATCTATAAAATTTTTGCACATTCTTTTTTAGTACTTTTCTTTTTGACAATATTTTTATCGAATAACGGAATAAGTATACAATTGCTTTAAAATATTCTTTATAATATTTGTTAAAGAGGCACACAATTAATCTGTTTAAAAACCATTTTGGTAGAAAAAAGACAATATAATACAATGAAAATTTTTGCATCAGAATTATTGATAAGCTTATAAAATAATGGTAAAAACGATAAGCCGATTTAAAAGGATTGCCTTCAATCTTTTTATAACCGCGAGATAATTTACTCTGCTCGTGAACAATCAGTGCATCACCAATATACATTATGTCATATCCGTTATCATAAACTACAGCACTAAAGTCGAATTCATGGTAATAAATAAAAATCATTTCGTTAAAATATCCGGTAACATCGAAAATACTTTTCCTGAACATCGCGCCGCAGCCGTTAAAAAAGAAGGGAGGATTCAAGAAATCTTTTGTCTCATGAACTTTCAACTTTGTGTTATAAACTCCGAAAGCAACAATAGCAAGGTTTTGGTTTTCATTAAATTCTTTGACCCCGCGAAGAATTGTGCCATTTTCAGGATAACTGTCGTCATCCAGTACCAAAACATATTTCCCTTTTGCGATTTTAAAACCTTCATTCCATCCGGCAATACCAACATTTTTTTTTAATCGTATTAAGTGAACAGATGGGAATTCTTGCTTAATCATTTCAGCCGCGCCATCGGTTGATGCATTATCAACAACAATAACTTCGATATTTTTGTAATCTTGTTCAATTACTTTAGATAAAGTATTTCGCAACTCATCTTTACGATTATAGGAAAGAATATTAATTGATATTAATTCCTTATTGTTTTCCATTAATTATCATCTGTTAAATCTGTTGCCACAGTTGCCCATTATAATAAATTATTTTATAATCATGATATTTACTTGGCAGCATATATTTAATTAATTGGTAGTCTCTTCCCGCCTTCCGCTTATGTTCCAAATTTTTATATTTGGCCAACCAACCTTCATCTAAGATATAAGCAAGATTAACTTGGTTATACGATGGACTTATTACAATTGTATCGAAATTCTTATAGCAATTTATCTTTTCGAGTTGCTTACCCCAATAATATTGAGCAATTACATGATAGTAAAATGGGCTGATATTTAAGTCCTCTTTACCAAATTTATTATACTTCTCGAAAAAATAATAATAAGGTAAATTATTAGGATCACGGGAAACAGCAATAAAAGTATACTTATCATATAACTTCACTAAACTTTTTATTTCAGTTTCACAAAGTTGTTGATATCTACTTTCGTCTTTAATATTAATCATAATATTTGCGGAAGTTGCAAATAAAAGTATAAACAAAAAGACTTTCATTGTTTTCTGATATTTTGCATATTTATAGCAGATTATAAGAAAGATGAAGAACCATATTATCTGAATTGAATTTAACCTTGAACCGCCGGCGGCAAATATTCTTGGGATAAATATTGCTACGCAAAAGCTTGCGAACACCACAACAGTTTTCAGATTGGGTCTTGTTTTAACGAAATAATACGTGATAGTTACTACAAATACCAACAAACTTATTAGTGCAAGGGATCTATTATTTAAAAAGAATTGATATATCAGTTCTCCGCTATATGGATTAATAACACATAATAGAGTGCCAAGCATAGAGAAAGGTTTTTTCCAGATATTTGCATAGACCAAATTGGTTTGGGCCGAGTATAATTTAGCATGAATTAATAGTAGAACAATAACAAAGGCCATTCCAACTATAGAAATAATTAGTAGATTTTGTTTTTTGTCACTCGATATTTTATTCTTCATTAATATTATGGCAAATATCGGCAGCAACGGGAAATGCATCGATTGTTCCTTGGATAGTGTCGAAAAAATAAAAAAACATAATGCCCCGATTGCTAAAGTTACTTTTCCGTTTTTAGAACCTATATATTTAATTAACGTTAATAATCCTAAAGTATAAAAAAGTACAACTAACAATTCTGTTCTGTTGTTTATATAAATTATCCATTTAATATTGTCTGGATGAAAAGATACAAGTGTTGTAAGTACTAATATTATCCACTTATTAAGTTTTATACCAACAAGCGTACATAGTTCAGCCAATAGGAAATAAAATGAAGTAATAAATGCGAGATGAAAAATCAAGGTTGTGAATTTCATTGCAACAGCATTTTGTCCCCAGATTGTATAATCCAGCCAAAACGAAAAGTATGTAATCGGTCTCATGAATAAATAATAGAACTCATGAATATTTGTTGAGATTGGATTGGATGGTTTTCCCGATATCAAAGAAAATATCAAGAAATCATCGTTCGCATAATTGGGAAAGTTTAAGATAATAATGCTGTAAACAACAGTGTTTATGAAGAGGATGAGCCCGATTAATCTAAGATTTTCTATCTTTTTCATAGAAATTATTTGGTGCTGTTACAAATCTTGTATAATATGAAAACAATTTGTAACTACCTGATCCATGTTCAAATATTGGTATTCTGCTAATCTTCCGCAAAATGTTACATTTTTTGTTTTCTCTAATTCTGCTTTGTACTTTTTATAATGCTCTTTGTTTTCCTCTGTCGGAATCGGGTAAAACGGTTCACCTGCTAATTGAGGATATTCTCGGCTAATCGTTGTAGAATTTGTTTTTTGACTTGATAAATATTTATGTTCAACAACGCGTGTATAAGCAACTTCATTTCCAACATAGTTTATTTGTGCGCTACCCTGATAGTATTCAACCTTCATACTTTCATATTCGAATTTAATCGAACGGTACGGCAATTGACCATATTTATAATCAAAAAAATAATCAATTGGTCCTGTATAAATTATTTTATGAAATTTAACTTCATCTAAAATGGTTTTGTAATCTGTATTTAATAAAATTTCAATGTTTTTATGACGCAGCATTTTCTCAAACATTTTTGTGTAACCTTCCTTCGGCATGAATTGATATTTATCTGCAAAATATCTGTCGTCAATATTTGTTCGTACTAGTATTCTTCCGCAAACCGACGGCAATAAATCCTTAGGTTCTAAATACCATTGCTTTTTTGTGTAATGTCTAAAAAATTTATCAAACAGAATGTAGCCAACTTGATTTACTATAACATCTTCGGAATTAAGTACCGGATTTCTTTGCTCTTTAATTGAATTGAGAAAGTCTTCAGTTGCTTTTTTATTCGTAAAACTTTTATTGTAAATCTTGTTTATTGTGGTTCTATTAATCGGTATCGGGTACAATTCTCCTTTTAGATTTGCTAAAACTTTATGTTCATAAAAACGCCAATCAGTAAAGTGTGATAGATAATCAAATACTTCTTTGCTGTTTGTGTGAAAAATGTGAGGCCCGTATCGATGGACTAATATTCCATGTTCGTCATATTCATCATAAGCATTTCCGCCAATATGATTTCGCTTTTCAACTAAAATAACTTTTTTATCTAATTGAGAAGCTAATCTTTCTGCCATGACCGCACCCGCAAACCCGGCACCAACTATTAAATAGTCATAATTCATTTTTGTTTTTTATAATGAAAAGAAAAACAAAACATAAAGCGACAAAGACAGAAACTTCTGAAAATAAAGTTGCTAAACTTGCACCTATATATGAAAATTGAGGAATCAATACAATATTTAAAATTATGTTCGATAATCCACCGGCTCCAACTACAAAAAGATATTCTTTCTGTTTACCCCAAGCTAAAAGCGGATTACCGAATATCATATTCGTACAGACTATTAATGAAGTCATTGCATATATTTTTAGTGGACTTACAGCAGTATTATAGTTATTACTATAAAGAATCGTAATCATAATTTCCGCCATAAAGTACATGCATGTTGATATAATTATCCCCGCTGATATCATTGAATAAAAATACTTTTTAAATGTTTCTACCGTGGTTTTTGTACTCGATTTTATTGAATATGAAAGCGACGGGAAAAAGGTTTTTAATATTATATCATAAAATACGTTGCCGATTAAAAATATTTTTACGGCTGAAGTGTATATTCCTACCTCGTAATCGGACTTCATAAAGCCGAGCATAACAATATCAAGATTATAATAAACGGCAATCATTATTGAGGAAAGTGCTATCGGGGTTGAGTGTAATATTATTTTTTTTATAAATCTGTAATCTAATTGAAAAGAATACTTGCAGAACGATTTATTAAAAATTCTGAAAAGCAAAAGCGTATTTATTAATCCTGCAACACCTGAAATGAAAATAGCCAACAAAACATCTGCTTTACTGTTCACGAAGATTATTATTAAGGTAAGATTTAATATGCTTGTTAATATTTGTCTAACAGCAATGTATTCCATTTTTTGAATACCGTGGAAATACCAATTAGTGGAGAATGCCGTTACAAATAAATTTATACCCGCAATAATAATCGCCATTTGAACAACAAAATCATTTATGAATATCAAAGCACTTGCAACAAGTATTAAAAAAATAAAAAGTGAAATAATTATTCGAGTAGAAATGATGGAATTAATTAGTTTGGTTTGATCTTCCAAATTCTTTGCAATTTCGCGGGCACCGAAAGTTTCGAAACCATAATCAACAAATAAAACAAAGTAAGAAACGAAAGCAGTAGAAAATCCGATAACACCAAATCCTTCGGGAGAAATAACTCTTGCCAAATATGCAAATGTCGCTAAAGAAACAATTTTACTTAAGAATTCACCGGTTGATAAAGAGATAATATTTTTTAGGATAAGATGCTTGCTTAAAAATGTAATAATTACATTTTTCATTTTCGTGCCAGCCACACTTCCGGGTTTTGATAATTTCGTTCATTCCAAATTTCAAAATGCAATATGTTGCCTTCCAAACTTTCATTTACACTTCCTAAAATCATACCTGCATTTACTTTTGCGCCTTCCGTAACTTTAATATCGGAGACATGTCCGTACACAGTTCTAAATTCATCGCGGTGAGTAATGATTACAACGCTCCCGTATCCGGGTATCCAATCTATTGCTGATACAATTCCTTCCGCCACTATCCGAACTTCAGTGCCTGCTTTTACTTCAAGATCAATTCCGTAATTAAGTGTAACTGTTTTTAATTTGGCATTTTTATTTTCGCCGAATTTACGAACTATCTTTCCGCTGTTTATCGGCCAAGCAAGTCTGCCTTTTAATTGTGAAAAATCCGCCAGACTACCATAGTCGTAAGATGGTGTATATTTTTTCGCGGGTGTTTTGCTTTCCTTTAAACGCGACCTTCTTTCTCTTTCTTCTTCCACTAATTTTGCAATCATGTTCTTAATTGCAATCTCAGCCATTCTTTTCAAATTAATCTCTGCCGTAATAGATTTTTTATCATTTTTAAGTGCTGCAATTAATTCTCGTCTTTCCATTTCTTTGGATGTTAATGCATCCTGTTCCTTTGTTTTCTGAACTAAAAGATTCTCTTTCTCAAACCTTTCCAAGACAAGTCTTCTCTTCAAATCCGATAATTCATTTTTATTTTTTATTAACTGGGATAATGTTTTTTCATTTTGTTCCGTTATCAAATTGAAATACTTGTACCGCATAATTGCCTGACTATAAGATCCCGCTTTAAATATATAACGCCAAGCTGATGTAGTGCGGTTTTTATAAAGCCAAACAACATAGTCGGAATATGTTTTTTTTAATTTTGAAATTTTGTTTTCAAGATTATTTATTTGGTTTTCCGTCCTTTCTATCTCAGTAGATTTTATCTCTTCTTCGTTTTTATATGCAATTATCAATTTATTAATTAACAATTTTTGCCTGTTTAGGTTTTCCAATGATTGAATTGATTCACGTTCTTTTTTTGTTTTGGATTTAAGTTCATTTTCCAAAACAGAAATTTCATTTTTAACACGGTTTAATTGTTGATTCTTTTCAGGAATGCTTTCCTTTTTCTGGGGAACAACGGGGCGGTAAATGAAAAACGTTATACAAATTATATAAAATAGTTTTTTTACCATTCTATTACTTTTGCGTCGTTTGGAATTTCCAACCTTAAATTTTCAATAGAGTTATTTATCTCTGCCTTTTTGTATTCTATTCGCATCCATTGATTATTAGCGGTGTCTTCGATAATTGTTTTAAAAGGAACAGGAACATCCTCAAACATTTCAAAATCAGAATAGCTGCCCTCTAAAAGCTTTTTATTATTAACTCCGGTTGCAATGAACTGCGTAATTGCTTGGTCTAAAATTCTAACGCTGAAAATATTATCGATTGCATTGAGTGAGTCGCGATAAGTAAGTTTGTAAAAATCTCCTTCAATTTCATAAAGATCGGGTTCAACGCGAAGTTTATTAGTCAAGTTTACCGAACCTGTTAAAGCATTCAGAACGTCGTCGAAAGGAAGATCAATTTTCAGCAGCTGCTTCATTGCATCTTTTCTAACTTTTCCACGGTAAGCAATGTTATTTATGATATCGTAAAAAATAAAATCCTGTTGAGTAATTAATGTCTGAGCCAAATCAATTCCGAAAGGACCGAAGAAAGATACTTTTATTGAATCCGGTTTTTTGATTAAAACTTCGAAACTGCTTTTAGCATTTAACGAAGATGATTTTATTGAAAGTGTTCCGTTCCCGGTAAAAGTTTTTATTTTTCTTCTATTCGCTTCCAGTTTCTTAATAAGTCGGTCCGCTGAAATTAATCTAATTTCCTCAGCCGGTTTTGATGGAGCACATCCGTTAAGTTGCAATATTACAATTAATGCCGAGATTAAGAGAATTACTTTTTTCAAATTACACCTTTTTCAATTTTTGATTTTATTTCTTCATTATCAGGGTCAAGTTCCAAAGCCCTCTTCCATTGTTGTAACGCCTTATTCTTATCGCCGAGCTTAAAATAAACATCACCGAGATGATCAATAACCGTGGTGCTGTTTGAATCTTGTTTCAATGATTCTTCAATATAATCTTTAGCTTTGTTGAAATCGCCCAGCATAAAATAAATCCACCCAATGGTATCAAGATAAGATGAATTCTTCGGTTCGGCTTCAACGGCTCTTTGCGACATCCGAAGCGCTTCATCTAATTTTATATTTCTTTCCGAGAGTGAATACGCATAATTGTTAAGAATAAGAGCATTAGTTGAATCAATACTTAATGCATGCATATAAAGCGAATCCGAGATTTGATAATCTTTTTGCGATTCATAAATCAAAGCTGTTTGCCCTATTATTTGAATATTATCAGGATCAGCGGCAAGCGCTTTGTTAAGATGCTTTAATGCCTCTTCTGTTTCTTTAAGTTGATTTAATGAAAAACCTAACGCAGATAAAACCGTAAGATCATTCGGATTAAGATTTAAAGCTCTCTGCAAATATATTTTTGCATCTACGTGAAGATTTTGCTGCGCAAGCGATAAACCGTAAACTAAGTTAATGAGAAAATCATTTGGAAATTTTTCGGCAGCTTTGCTCATGAATTCGATTGCTTCGTTATATTTGCGACTGTCAAATAAAATTCCGCCAACCCTTCCCCACAACTGTGGATTCCATTCGGCCATAGATGCAGCATTTTTAAAATATTCAACAGCTAAAGAATCATTTTTTCTTCTCAATTCAATTTCGCCGATGTAGGCGTTAACCTGCCAATCCAGCGAATCTTTATTAATCTCTTTAAATATGTTGCTCGCCAATTTCAAGTTGATTGAATCTTTATCTGCGGCATAAAGAAAGAGCGAACCTATTTTTAGTTTATCGTCAAATGGAATCGATTCATCGCCTATAAGTTGTGAATACTCCTCATACGCCTCTTTCCATTTGGATTGCTGTAAAAAAATATTTCCCTTCAATTCTCGTAAGTTGTGGTCGTCCGGGTAACTCACTAAAGATTCTTCGGTTAGTTTTAAGGCATTATCATAGTTTTTTGTTTTGATGTATGAATCAATTAATACTTTTTGCAACTGCAAGTCGGAAGGATTTAACTTTAACAATTCCTCGACTGTTTTTATAGTTTCATCGATATTTCTCATTCGCTCATTGAGGTCCACCAACCTTACAAGAACGCTCCACTCAGGCCCGATCAGATCAATTACTTTTTTATATAATTCAAGCGCTTGATTTGGCCTTTTGGCTTCATTTAGTTGTGCAAGTTGAAAATAAGCCGAAGCATTTGTTGAATCTATTTCAACAATTTTTTCGTAAATGGTTTTTGACGAATCGTTCAACAACGATGAGGAATAGATGGATGCAAGAATTTCCAAATATTCAATATTATTTGGTTCAAGATTAGCGGCATCCTTTGCATATTTGAGAGCGTTGGCCAACTTATTCAATCTATAATAATTTTTGGCAAGAGCATAAAAAATTCCGGGTTGCGGATCTAAATTAGCCGCTTCCAAATATTGTTCAGTTGCTTCATTGTATTGCCCTTTGGTTTCATAAATATTGCCTTGAATAAATTTTTCGAATGCAAGGTTTTTGTTTTCTTTACTTTTTATATCCTGGATTACTGTAGTATCAGCTTCTTTTGTAACATCCGACGAACATCCGTAAAGGATAACAAACAACAATAATATGGCAGTTTTTAATTTCATAAATTCCATTAATTTGAATGAAAAAATAGTTCATCAACATTTTATTAACAAGACAAAAGATTGAACCTGCATTACCTATTGCCTATCTTTACGAAAATTTAATAACAATAAAGTGAATAATGGATCGCTACGACCTCGCGATATCATATACATGGATTTATGATAAAGAGTTCATCGACTTGATAGAAGATCTTTTTCAGAAAATCGGTCTTAAAACATTTATAATACACGAGCATAATTTGTACGAAGTAATAGAAATGCTGAGGGATAAAGAACTTCAATTCTCGGCATATCTTGACCGTGCATCAGACGATGATCCTGAATTCGAACAAATCACAAAAATTTTATCAAGAAGAAGATGTTTTATCATTAATCCTAACCATAAAGTAACCAAAGCCGTAAACAAATACCTTATGCACAAAAAATTAGTCAAAAGAAAATTTGAATTGCCAAAAACTTTTATATTACCTTCGTTCAATACCGATGAACGAATGAATATATCAGATAAAGATATTAATTATATCGGGCGCCCCTTTATAATAAAACCGGCAATTTATACAGGCGGTGGTGAGGGTGTTGTAAGAAACGGGATTTCTCTTGAGCAAATTCAATTTGAAAGACAAAAAAACTATAATGAACAATTTATGGTTCAGGAAAAAATTCATCCCAAATTAATTGAAGGCAAACGTGCATGGTTTAGGGTATTCTGGGCATTCGGTAAAGTGATTCCAACTTTTTGGGACGATTACACTCACGTTTATAATTTAGTAACAGCAAAACATATAAAAAAATATCACTTGCTTTCGCTGTTTAGAATTACGCGGCGATTGGCAAGATTAAACGGGCTCGATTATTTTTCAACTGAAATTGCACTTACGAAGAATCATAGATTTGTTCTAATAGATTATGTTAACGACCAGTGTGATATGCGATTAAAATCGAATCACCCGGACGGAGTACCTGATGTTGTTGTCGCCGAGTTTATAAAAAGTATGCGCAAAAAAATTTTAGCGCTAAAAAAATAAGTCTTCTTCAATCGTTTCAAGAATATTTAGATAACTTTGATAACGCTCGCCGCTTATTCTACCTTTATTAACTTCTTCAACAATTGCACAGCCCGGCTCGTGAAAATGAGTGCAAGTATTAAAACGGCAATTATCATTCACATCGGCAAACTCCTTAAAATAATGGCTCAAATCCTCCTTCTTAATTCCGTATGGATCTAATTCTCGTATTCCGGGCGTATCGATAATAAAAGTATTTTCTTCTACCAATCTCATTAAAGAAGTGACTGTTGTGTGTTTACCTTTCGAAGAGTATTCGCTGATTATCCCGGTTTTCAATTTTAAATCCGGGTAAAGAGAATTTAGAAGAGATGATTTTCCAACGCCAGATTGCCCCCAAATAAGATTTGTTTTTCCATGAAGCGAGTTTCCTAATTTTTCCAATCCGGTATTTTTCAATACGCTTGTTTCAAAAACTTCATAACCGATACTTCTATAAAGTGAAACCCAAGTTTCATAATCTTTTTTTTCGTCGAGATCAGTTTTGTTAATAACAATAATGGGATTAATGTGTGAACTTTCACCCGCCACAATTAAACGATCAATTAAACGGTTATTAAAACGTGGTGAGTTTGTACTTGATACGATAATTAAGTTGTCAACATTAGCAGCTACAATTTGTTCAAGCCGCTGACCGCGTGCGCTTGCACCTTTAATGCGCGGCGCTTTTCTTGAAATATAATTTCGTCTTGGAAATATTTCTGTTATTACGCCGCTTCCATCCTGGTTTTTATCATATTCAATTCTATCACCTACACAAGCAATATCAACCGCATAAAGTTTATCTTTTTTTAACGAAAATGTTTTTTGAAATTTACCGCGCAGCGAACAACGCATTTCATTTCCGTTTTCATCAAAGATGTAATAATCCTTACTTTCAACTTTGTAAAGTGTTCCTTTAATTTTTACCTCCGGTTTAAAATAAAAGCACCTTTAAATTAAGGTGCTTTATGGGGGTTGTCAATCAAGAGAAGGTGTGTAGATAGAATTTTTTATAAAATAGGTATATCAAAATATTTTAGAAATAATATTTAATTCCCATTAATAAATTATTATGAGTTATTTCCTGGTTGGTTCTTGAAATTCCGCTGTCGTAATTATCGCCAATATCCTTCCACCATCCGTAAGCATAACCAAGATTAAATGTTACGTTTTTATTTGTTTCAATGCCGATACCGAGAGTTACAAATTTTTTATCATAATCCGAAGGATCATCAACAAACGGCGAAGGTCTGAACATAAAACCGCCCCTCAATGCCAATCCTAAATTAGGTATTACATATTCAACACCCGCATTCATATTAATCACGGTTCTGAATAGATCTTTTATATCCCGGTTATTATCGGAAATTGCTCCTTCATCCAAACCGCTTTTAAATTCCATTTGGGAATAATCAATCATTTTAGCATCAAAGCTGACTGTAATATTGTTTTTATTGAATGCGCCGCCCGCAGCAATTTCCATCGGCGATTTTATTGAATACTCAACTTTGTTTTCAATCGGCGGATCGAGATAATAACTTTTCCCGGTACCAAAATCTGCATTTGCGTCAACATAATATGTTTCGTTTATATCAAAAGTACGGGGAAGTCTGATTGTAAATCCAAAGTTTAAGTTATTATTCAATTTTGCGAGAAGACCTAATGTTAAATCCCAAGCGCCAACATCCCATCTAATTA
>CAZRMG010000010.1:0-12667 GCA_964601095.1 uncultured Melioribacteraceae bacterium
CAAGTTCAAGAGTTAGTCTCGGCGAAGCGGGCAAGGTTAAATACAAGAATTGAATAATAAAGATTAGTTGGAATTAATCTAATACGGAGTTTGTGTTATGTCATTAATTAATGCTGTTGTTGGGATTGATATCGGCGGAACAAATACTGTTTTCGGTTTTGTTGACCCTAACGGGAAATTAATTTACAATTCAACTATACCAACAAATGCGAATGAAAAAGCGGAATTTCTTTTTGATCGCTTGTTTATGAAAATTGAAAAAGACTTTCAACAATTCTCGAATCAGTATGAATTAGTTGGAATCGGAATCGGTGCGCCGAACGCTAATTATTTTAAAGGAACAATTGAAATGCCCCCAAATCTGAATTGGGGAATTGTGAATGTTCTGGAAATAATAAAAAAATACACTATGCTTCCGGCAGCAATAACAAACGATGCAAACGCCGCAGCTTTGGGTGAAATGTTGTTCGGTGCCGCAAAAGGCATGAAAGATTTTATTGTAATTACACTTGGAACAGGACTCGGCAGCGGAATAGTAGTAAATGGTGAATTAGTTTATGGTGCGGATGGATTTGCCGGCGAACTTGGTCATACTATTTATGATTGCAATGGAAGAGAATGCGGCTGCGGAAGGAAAGGTTGCTTGGAAACTTATGCTTCTGCATCGGGAATCAAAAGAACAGTTATTGAACTTTTAAATACAACAGATATACCAAGTGAATTTAGAAACATAGATGTAAACCAAATAACTTCTAAAGATATAGGCGAAGCAGCAAAACACGGCGATCAACTTGCTTTAAAAGCTTTTGATTTTACTGCTCAAGTACTCGGTTTTAAATTAGCCGATACTGTTGCACACACAAGTCCCGAAGCAATTATTTTATTCGGCGGACTCGCGCTTGCGGGCGACCTTATTATTAAACCAACAAAGAAATATTTGGAAGAATCGCTGTTAAATATTTTTAAAAATAAAGTGAAAGTTTTACCCTCGGCTTTGTCCGGCGGCAGCGCTGCTATACTCGGCGCAAGCGCATTGATTTGGAACGAACTTAAGAAAAAAAGTAATTTTTAAAAAAGAAGTTTTGCAAAAATTTTTTTAACCCAATTCGGAGTTTTAATGAAAAAAATTGCATTCTATCTACTTATTTTTTCCTCTTTACATTTCAGCCAAAATAAAAATATAGAACAACGAGTTGATTCGGTTTTAGCATTGATGACAATTGATGAAAAAGTTGGGCAGTTGGTGCAATATTCGGGTATGTTCGATACCGGAACTCAAATGCGTAAACCGCAGCAAAGCCATGAAGCTTTAATTCGTGAAGGAAAGGTTGGTTCTTTTTTAAATATCTTCGGGGCAAAAAGTACTTATGCAATTCAAAAAATTGCCGTTGAAGAATCTCGATTAAAAATTCCTTTAATAATCGGGCTCGATGTTATCCACGGTTTTAAAACGATATTTCCCGTTCCCTTGGCTCAAGCATGTAGTTGGAATCCGCAACTTGTTGAAAAATCTTCTCGCTTACAAGCTGTTGAAACCGCTGCTGCAGGCGTACATTGGACGTTTGCACCTGTAGTTGATATTGCCCGCGATCCGCGCTGGGGCAGAATTATGGAAGGCAACGGTGAAGATTCATACTTGGGTTCTATTATGGCGGCTGCAAGTATTAAAGGTTATCAAGGAAATGATTTATCTTTAAACAATACTATAGCTGCATGTGCTAAACACTTTGCTGCATACGGCGCGGTCGAGGGCGGACGCGATTATAATACAGCCGATATTTCCGAAAGAACTTTACGTGATGTTTATCTTCCCCCATTTAAATCTGCAGTTGACGCTGGAGTTGCAACAATTATGTCGGCATTTATTGAGATAGCCGGTATCCCGACTTCTGCAAATCATAATTTACTAACGGAAGTTTTACGCGGTGAATGGAAGTTTAATGGTTTTGTTGTAAGCGATTGGAATTCGATTGGCGAACTAAACGAACATGGTGTATCAAAAGATTTAAAACAAGCTGCTGCTATTTCAATTAAAACAGGAATAGATTTGGATATGCAATCAAATGGCTACTCTAATTATTTACGAAATCTGGTTGAAGAAAAAATTCTTAGCGAAGATATTCTTAATGAAAGCGTTAAAAGAGTACTTAGAATAAAATTTATGTTGGGACTTTTTGATGACCCATATAAATACTGCGATGAAGAAAGGGAGAATAAAATAATAGGCGGTAAAGATATTGTTGAAGCGGCACGTGGGATTGCAAGAGAATCAATTGTACTTTTGAAAAACCAAAACAATATTCTTCCCCTAAAAAAAGATGTTAAAAAAATTGCAGTCATTGGACCTTTGGCAAATTCTTCCGATGATCCTTTGGGTCCCTGGAGTATGCAAGGTAAACCGGAGAATGTTGTAACTGTTGTTCAAGGTTTGAAAGATAAGCTTGGCAGTAACACCGAAATAACATTTGTCGAAGGATGTAAAATTAAAAGTAACGATAAAAGCGGTTTTGATGATGCTGTAGAAGCTGCTAAAAAATCCGATGTTGTAATCTTATGCCTCGGCGAATCAAGAAACATGAGCGGCGAACCAAACAGCAGGGCTTTTTTGGATCTGCCGGGTGTTCAAGATGAACTTGCAAAAGAAATATACAATACAGGTAAACCAGTAGTTGTTGTTTTAATGAACGGACGACCGCTTTCAATTAATTGGATTTCCGAAAATATTCCGGTTATAGTTGAAGCATGGTATCTCGGCGACCAATCCGGCAA
This sequence comes from uncultured Melioribacteraceae bacterium, assembly GCA_964601095.1. Lineage (GTDB taxonomy): Bacteria > Bacteroidota > Ignavibacteria > Ignavibacteriales > Melioribacteraceae > JAEWUC01. The sequence goes on from CAZRMG010000010.1 coordinate 2,770, forward strand.
CGCAATTGCCGATGTTCTGTTCGGCGATTATAATCCGAGCGGGAAATTAACCGTAACATTTCCAAGAACTGTCGGCATGATTCCATATTATTATAACCATAAAAGTTCAGGCCGCCCGTATAATGCCGATAACCATTGGACTTCAAAATATATTGACGTGGAAAACTCGCCTCTTTACCCGTTCGGTTTTGGATTAAGTTATACAACTTTTGAATACTCAAATCTAACTGCCGATAAAAATACAATTCGTAAAAATGAATCACTGAAAATTTCAGTTGATGTAAAAAATTCTGGCAAGTTCGACGGTGAAGAAGTCGTTCAATTGTATATAAGAGATTTAATCGGCAGCGTTACAAGACCAGTTAAAGAATTGAAAGATTTCAAAAAAGTATTTCTTAAATCCGGCGAAACAAAAAAAGTTGAATTTATTATAACAGAGGAAAAATTAAAGTTTCATGATGTAAATATGGAATACGTTTCCGAGCCGGGAGATTTTAAAATTTTTGTGGGTACTAATTCTGTTGATGTGCTTGAAACAAATTTTTCTTTGGCCGAATAAATATAAAACGTAATCAATTGTTTTACATAATATTATTTGCGGACTTTGTTCAATCGTTAAAACTTATTAAACGCGGGCGGGTTCACATGATTATTTTGTTTGGGAGATTTTAATATGAAAATATTAGTTGTGTTGATTTTTATTGCAGCAACAATAACAGCCCAGGATAATATTTCTTATCTCAACAAGTTACTCCCTGTTGAAAAACGGGTTGATGATCTGTTATCAAAATTAACTCTCGATGAAAAGATTGATCTTCTCGGCGGGACGGGTTTTGCAACAAAAGAAATAGAACGTTTGGGAATACCAGAATTACGGATGACGGACGGACCAGTAGGAGTTCGGTGGGGAAAATCAACAGCATTCCCGGCGGGAATTGCAATGGCTGCAACATGGAACCCGGCATTAATCGAAAAAGTTGGCGGGGCTATCGGCAGGGAAACAAAAGGGCATGCGCGTCATGTTATTCTTGGTCCTTGTGTAAATATTGCACGTGTTCCGATGGGTGGTAGAAATTTTGAAAGCTTCGGAGAAGATCCTTTCCTCGCTTCAAAAATGGCCGTACCTTATATAAACGGTGTGCAAAAAGAAGGAGTTGCCGCTACTATAAAACATTTTGCCGCAAACAACCAGGAATATGAAAGAATGTTTGTGGATGTAATGATAAGCGACCGCGCATTAAACGAAATTTATCTACCTGCTTTTAAAGCTGCGGTAACAGAAACTGATGTTCTATGTGTAATGAGTGCTTACAATAAACTTAATCATCACTTTGCGAGCGAGAGCGATTACCTTCTAGTTAATAAACTGAAAAAGGAATGGGGCTTTAAAGGATTAGTAATGAGCGATTGGGGAGCGGTACACTCGTCGATTCCCACCGCGCTTAGCGGCCTCGACCTTGAAATGCCGAACGGAGAATATCTTAACAAATCAACATTGTTAAATGCAATTAACGACGGGACAATCCCGGTTTCAAAAATTGATGACAAGGTGAAAAGAATTCTAACTGTAATTTTCAAACTCGGCCTGTTCGACAGTGAAGAATGGGAAGAAGACGATGATTTAATTAATAGTGATGAAAATATCAAAGTTGCTTATCAAACTGCTCTCGAATCAATCGTACTTTTGAAGAATGAGCAGAGTATTCTTCCGCTCAAAACTAATGATGAAAAAACAATTGCAGTGATTGGTCAAAACGCAAAATTGGCAAGAACCGGCGGAGGCGGCAGTTCGTTTGTTGAAGCAATAAATCCGGTTTCACCGCTCAATGCTATCAAATGTAAATTTCCTAAAAACTTTAAAATAAAATTTGAACAGGGAGTTGATTTCAACGAAGAAATAGATGGAATAAATAATGAATTTCTTTTCACCGATGAAACTCAAAAACAAAACGGGGTGATTGCGGAATACTTCGATAATATTAGATTGTCCGGTAATCCCAAAATTAAACGCGTTGATAAGAATATAAATTTCAGATGGGGCAACGATGGTCCCGATGGAATGAAAGATGATTTATTTTCTGTTCGATGGACAGGATTTATTAAAGCGCCCGAATCGGCTGAATATTTAATAGGTACAGTTAGCGACGACGGAATTCGTCTTTGGATAGATGATAAATTAGTTATGGAAGATTGGAGCAACCACGGCGACTTAACAAAATATATTACGATGAAACTCGAGAAAGACAAACTATATAAAATTAAAATGGAGTATTATGAAAACTCCGGCGGAGCCACGGCGGTACTGGGCTGGAAAACAAAAGGCGGTAATTTATTGAATGATGCAGTTGAGCTTGCAAAAAATTCGGATTATGTAATTGTATTTGCAGGAACATCAAACGCGATAGAAACTGAAGGAAAAGACCGGGATGATTTATTGCTTCCAGCTATGCAGGACGAATTGATTTCGGAAATTGCAAATGTTAATAAAAATGTAATCGTAGTTTTAACAACCGGTTCACCGGTTCTTATGGATAAGTGGATCAATAAAGTTAGCGGTATTTTACAATTATGGTTTGCGGGCAGCGAAGCAGGCAATGCTATTGCCGATGTCATTTTAGGTAATTATAATCCATCGGGGAAGTTACCGATTACATTCCCGCATAAATGGGAAGATTGCTCGGCTTTCTCAACATATAAAACAATGAGCGCTCGTACTTATTATGCCGATGATATTTATGTCGGTTACCGCCACTTTGATAAATATAGTATTGAACCGCTTTTCCCGTTTGGATTCGGGTTATCTTACACAACCTTTGACTATTCAAATTTTTCTGTTGCAAATAATTCAGGTGAATTTACTTTTACATTCGAGATAAAAAACACAGGCGGCTTTAAAGGTGAAGAAGTTCCTCAATTGTATGTTTCTTCCAAAGTGCCCGGCGTGGATATGCCGGTTAAGGAATTAAAAGGTTTTAAGAAGGTAATGCTTGAACCGGGAGAATCACAAGAAATTTCTTTCGGTTTAAAGAAGAATGATTTTTCATTTTTTGACGAGGAATCACAAAACTGGAAAATTAATCCCGGACAATATGAAATTGCAGTTGGTTCTTCATCAAGGAATTTGCTGCTCAAATCGGTAATAGAATTAAAGTAATATTTGTAAATATTGCGAGGTAGTATATGAAAACAGTTTTGGAAAATATTGAAATGAAAAACACGTTCATACTATTGTTTTTTTTAATATTAGTGTCTTCGTGCAGTAAAGCAAATACGGGCGTTGAACCGGAACTAAACTCGGGTACGAAAACTATCGTTGATTTATATGGACGATTGCAGGTAAAGGGAAATCAAATAACTGACAAAAACGGAAACAGCGTTTCTCTTCATGGCATGAGTTTATTCTGGAGTCAATGGGCTAATGCATCAGAAAAATTTAACAAGGCAAGTTTTTATAATGAGAAATGTGTTGATTGGCTATACAACGATTGGAAATGTACGGTTGTACGCGCTGCAATGGGAATTGAAGGCGGCGGTTATTTAACAAATCCAGAAGCCGAAATAGAAAAAGTATTTATTGTTGTTGATGCCGCAATTAAAAACGGAATTTATGTTATTGTCGATTGGCACGATCACAACGCAGAAAAACATCTAGAAAAGGCAAAACAATTTTTTGATATTATTTCGGAAAAGTACGGTGATTACCCGAATATTATTTATGAAATATATAACGAACCTTTGCAGATATCATGGAGTAATGTTATAAAACCATATTCAATTGAAGTAATAAAAACTATCCGCGCTAACGATCCTGATAATCTTATAATTATCGGCAATTCAACATGGTCTCAGGACGTGGATATTGCTTCCAAGGATCCGGTTGCGGATACGAACTCAACATACGCGCTTCATTTTTATACAAGCACACACAAGCAGTGGCTGCGGGATAAATCCGTTACCGCAATGAACAACGGCGCGTCACTTTTTATTTCAGAATTCGGAACAAGCGAAGCCAACGGCAGCGGTATTATTGATTGGGCGGAAACCGACAGATGGGTTAACTTTATTAAACAGTATAAATTAAGCACATGTAACTGGTCGGCATTTGATAAAAATGAAACATCGGCAGCGCTTAAACCCGGCGCTAACCCGGAAGGCGGCTGGATTGAAGATGAGTTAAGCGAATCAGGAAGGTTCAACAGGAATTTAATTAGAACGTTGAACAAAGATGTTTTTCAATCAATAGGTATTGAATATTAATTGATCAAAAAACTATTTAACTAACAGTCGGTAAAAATTATTGGAAAGAAAAACATGAAAGTATTATTCATCGGCGGAACCGGGAACATCAGCACTTCGGTAAGCAAACTTTGTATAGAACACGGAATAGATTTGTATTTGCTTAACCGCGGTAAAAGAAAAGTTGAAATTCCAGGCGCAAAAATTATTAGTAGCGATATATCAGACAAAAAAGAAATAACCGAAGTTCTAAAAAATCATAAATGGGATGCCGTTGTAAATTGGATTGCGTATAAAGTTGAAGATGTTTTGCGAGATTACGAACTGTTCAAAGGAAAAACAAAGCAGTATATTTTTATTAGTTCAGCGTCGGCTTATCAAAAACCGGTGCTATACCCTGTGATTACGGAATCAACCCCGCTTAAAAATCCCTATTGGCAATACTCGCGGGACAAAATTGAATGTGAAGAAAAACTTAATTCACTTTACCGCGAGGAAAATTTCCCGATAACAATCGTACGTCCTTCATATACTTACGACACTGTAATTCCGGTAGCGATCGGCGGCTTTAATGAATACACGGTTATCGACCGTATGAAGAAAGGTAAGAAAATTATTGTCCACGGTGACGGCACAACGTTATGGACAAACACACACGCCGAAGATTTCGCAAAAGGATTTGTTGGATTAATTGGTCATCAGCAGGCAATCGGCGATTCGTTTCATATTACTTCCGACGAAATACTAACTTGGAACCAAATTTATGAAGCAGTTGCAAATGCCGTTGGCGTTGAAGCCAATCTTATTCATATTCCTTCTGAATTTATTGTGTCTATGAATAAAGATTGGCAGGGCGATTTGCTCGGCGACAAAACATACTCGGTTATTTTCGACAACAGCAAAATTAAAAAATTCGTACCGGGTTTTGTCTGTACTATTCCATTCAAAGAGGGAATCAAAAAAACTCTTGCATGGTTTAATGCAGATCCTTCGAGACAAATTGTTAACAAAGCGCATGATGATATTATGGATAGGATTATTAATTCATACGAAAAGATACTTGGGTAAACAAACCCAATGTGATTTTAAAGTATTGTACAATATCGTTTCAATCACTTATGCAGTTAACAATTTTATATGTTGGAAAGCATTCCTAAATAATTGAATCATTATCCCCGAATACTAAAACGCAGCTATACTATAAATCAAAGATTAATTATTTTTAAACGCGGGTTATAATTAACAATGTGAAAATATAAATGAGGTGTGCCGAAGAATAGCTAAATAAATCCAACAGACGGAGTATGTTTTTCATTAAACGAATTGTTGAAATATCATACTCAAAGATTCCGGAAATTCGATAAATAATTATTGGATGTTTCCGAGACAGAAGAAAGAGAGGTAAATATGAAACTAAAAGTTCCACCGTTTTACGGTATAACTCGTATTGATGTTGACGGAAACAAAAGAGCTGTACATGCTTACAGAGTTTCGATAAGAAAAAGAAATAAAAAGTATATTAAATATTTTACTGATATCGGATGCGGAGGCAAACGTAAGGCATTGCATGAAGCAAAAAAGTACCGTGATGAAATCATACATAAAACAAAACCTTTTACACGTGCCGAATTGTCAAAATCAATGAAGACTAAAAATAAATCCGGTATGGTCGGCGTTTCATTGATTGAAACAGTCGACAGGCGAAAGAAAAATGTTCACCGCTATTTATATTGGAAAGCGTGGTGGAGCCCTGAAGTTGGGAAACCTAAATCACAGATGTTTTCGGTGGATAAATATGGTTATAGAAAAGCCATGCTTTTGGCAAAACGTGCTCGTTTGAACGGACTAAAGGAAATGAAGGAATTTGATCTTTCGTTTATAAAATTAAGTTTGCAAAGATCGCGCGCAAACATTTATTAATTATCCGGTATTGAATGAATAATTGTGAATTAAATCCGTGGTTGAAAATTCCCGCCGAAGATTACGAGGGACATATGTCCAACGAAAATGTTGGACAACTTCAAGCGTTGAATGGAATTTTTGATAATGTTTTAAACGAATGTACACCAACATCATTGTGTGTTTTGGGATGTACAACCGGTAATGGGTTTGAACACATAAACCGAAATATTACAAAAAGAATCACTTGCATTGATATTAACCGAAACTATCTTCAGATTTTGGATGAGAGGTACAGGCAAAAGTTAGCCGGGCTTGAATTGTTATGCGATGATTTGGATAAAATTGATTTACCGGCTGAATCTTTCGATTTGATTTACGGTGCCTTGATATTTGAATACATTAACGTTGATGCAGTTTTAAAAAATGTTTCGCAATGGTTAAAGAGGGGCGGCGCACTTGCGGTTGTGATTCAGATTAAGAGTGAAAATCTAAATGCAGTTTCCGAAACTCCATTTCATTCTCTAAAATATTTGAATGGCTTGTTCAATTATGTTGAACCGGAAAATTTTGAAAAAACCGCTCTTAAATTCAGTCTATCAAAAAAGAAAAGTTATGAGTATGATTTAAATTCCGGGAAAAAATTTTACATCGGATACTTTATAAAGAAATAAAAATGCCTCCAAAAATGGAGGCATAGTGAATTTAAGTATCAATGAATAAATATCATTTCATCAAAATAAATTTCTTAACCTGCGAAAAACTTCCCGCGTCAATTCTATAAAAATAAATTCCGCTTGAAAGATTGCCTGCATTAAATTTAACCAAATAACTTCCCGGTGTTTGATTTCCGTTTACAAGCGTTGTTACTTCATTGCCGAGTACATCATATACTTTTAAAGTAACATTTGCAGTCTGCGGAATATCGTATTTGATTGTTGTGGAAGGATTAAACGGATTTGGAAAATTCTGGCTGAGTGAAAAAGTAGTTAGGATTATTTCACTTTCTTTAACTGCAGTTAATGGGTTGGCAATATCATGCAGTGAACACATCAGAGCATAGCTCCCCTGTCCAGTTGCCCTGTAAATACGTATGTAGTAAGTATCCGCGCTTAAAGAGCCAAACTTTATAATGTCTTTATTCCCATATGCTGAGGCGCTAGAGAGCTGGTTCTGTTGATTGTTCAATAAATATATGTCGGCATCAAGAGAAGTTTCGGAATCAATTCTTACATAAATAGAATCAATAGTTGATGAAAGATTTAAAACATAATAATCATCGTAATCAGTAAAGCTGTTTGAATAATATCCCAAATGCCCTGTAACTTTGTTATTTAATGAAATACTTGATGCACTTGAATAATCATTGTTTAGTTCGGTATCGTTAGCCATCGAAGGTGTTTCGAACTGGGCGTTTACAATATACGAACCGTATCCGGTGGCCCTGTAAAGACGCACATAATATTTACCCGCACCGAGATTTTCAAAAACTAATTGATCTGTTGTTCCGTACGCGGTGCCGGATTTGATTGATGTTGTTCCGTTTACATCATAAAGATAAATATCAATATCGAGTGTGCTGTTGCTTTCTGTGCTGATTGTTAATTTACCGTCCGTTGTTGTTGTAACCGTCATGTAATCATCCGGGTCAAGATAATTGTTGGAATAAAACCCAAGGTGACCGTAGCCCGTTCCCGTGCCCGCTGAATTAAACGTCAGCCAGTTGATAGCTGTTGTGTAGTCGTCATTTTTTTCGACATCGTTAATGGTAATTCCGTTGATGGAAGTTTGTGTGTATTCGGACGAAATTGTATACCCTCCATGAGAATTAGTTCTATACAATCTTACATAATAAGTGCCGGGCATAAAATTGTTAAATGTTATTGTTTCAGTTGTACCGTAAACTGTTGCAGATCTAATAGTATTATTGCCGTCAACATCAATAATATAAATATCTATGTCTGCAGAATCCGAAGCGACGCTCACTGTTAAACTGCCGTCGTATGGAATAACAACTTTCCAGTAGTCGTCGTTATCAGTTGAGCTATTGGAATAATATCCTATATGACCGGAGGAAGAAGAATTTAGTTGAAGAGGAATAGCGGTATCGTAAGAATTGTTTGGTTCAGAATCGTTTGCGTACGGTGCTTCGTTAAATTTTGTTTGGATTGTGTAGGTTCCTGTTCCGCCGGAACGATATGCGCGTATGTAATATGTTCCTGCCTTAAGCGCTACGTAATAAACTGATTCGAAAGAACCATATTTTGTTCCGGATGCAATTTGAGTTTCTCCGTTTATATCGTAGATATAAAGATCGATTTCGAGATTGCTTGTTGCGTTTGTGGACGCGTATAAACTTCCGTCGTTTGATAAAGTAATTTTCCACCAATCATCGTTATCTGCCGTAACAGATTGTGTTTGTTCGTTAAGTGAACCGCCGTCTGAAGAATTAATACCGATTGCGTTTGCTTGCTGGTAGGTGTTGTTGGGTTCTATCTCGGCACGAAGAATTAGAACTGGAATATAAATAACAACAAATGCTGTTTTTAATATTGTAGCAAATGTTTTCATAAAACCCTCTTTGTTTGTCGGGTGAAATTTGGCGAAAAATAATTTGTGAAGCATATTAAATAAATGTTGTTTGATTAAAATCATATGGATAAAAGCTATTGTGTCCTTTAAATAGTTTTAGTAAAAAAAAAGAACGACCGTGAGTCGTTCTTTCGTAAAATGAAAATGTTCTTTTAATTTATTCGTTGGAAGAATTTTGTTGCGGAATAGGTATTGCCGGTTTATTCCTGCCCTTAAAAAATAGCGCAATAATTAAAAATACAATTACAGCACCGAGTGCAATGTAAATCCAATTAAACCCGCTTGATGGAGCTACTTTTTCTTTCCATGTTCCGATTCTTGCTTCAATCGAATCTTTATTCGCCTCGGTCATCATATTATTTTCTATCAGAATCGGAATCCACGTCGGCTGTACTTTATTGAAGTAAACGCTATCGGTAAATGTCAAAAAAGTTTTCTCGGATTCATCTTTACTTTTAACGCCGAGGTTTTTTACTTCATCATCAACAAAAGAAGTTACGCTGTTTACAAATTGCTCGCCGCTTTTAAAAGGAAGTATTGAAATCTGTTTTTCCCTGAATAACTTGTTTAATTGTCCCCACATCTCTTCATTAATTCGCGCATTCCATTCGTAGAACATCGCGTCTATGTTTGCTATTTCGCCTGATTTATCTTTTCTATCCAAGTACACATCACCGAGTTTCGGACCGATCTGTTTCCAAACTTTATTAAAATCCTTGTGTTGCTGTTTCATTTGGGAAAGATCCTCGGGCATCATCTGTGTAACTTTCATAAACTGAACGTTGTCGGCAATTGTTCTTTGAATATTATAGAATAAATTGCGGCTGTCAATCTTTGTTATAATTGCCTGCTTCTCGGCATCGTTTAATGTTGACGGGGTTTTGATAAAGTCAGCGAGAAGACTATCGACAATATCCCGTACGAGTAAATCGCGTTGTTGAATGTTTGATTTCAATTGCGCAACAAGTTTTTGAAGTGAAGAAATTGTCGCGGCGTCTTTGTCGGCTTTTAAATTCAATTGTTTTATCTGGCCAATTAAATTCTGGTTCTCTTCGCTTAATTCGGTGACTTGTGTTTTGAGGGTTCCTACTTCCGAAGTTAATTCTACTATTTGTGTAAAATCTCCTTTTCTAACTTGTATAGATTTTTCGATTTTAGAAAAAGCCGACTC
>CAZRMG010000010.1:12767-14059 GCA_964601095.1 uncultured Melioribacteraceae bacterium
TACCGTCGAGCAATTCTATATTTGGTGTTTTTTGATTAAACACAGGTGAAGCGAGCTCTTCGGTTTCAGACAACTCGATTTTATTTTCAAGTTTCATTCCGCCTTCAATGGGAATAAACAAATAAACATTTTTAAAATTCATACCGGTGATGTAATAATATCCAAATTTATCACGGATTATTCTAATCTCTTTTCCTAAAGCGAGGTTGGAATCTGCAAACTCCTCTTGAAAAACCGGTTTAACATTAATGCTGAATGTGTATCTTTCTTCAGCGATTTTTCCTTTCTCGTCAATCTTTAAAACATTCTCAACCGGCCATGAAAAATCGGCGTTTGTTAAAACAACCGATGAGCACCCGGCGATAAACAATGGAATAAAAAATAATTTAATGAACTTCATATCGCTCCTCTGCGTCAAAATTTGCAATCAAAACTTAATGAATTGGAATCATATTTGTAATATCAATTATATTGATTTGTGAATGAATGTAGTTTATGTATTTCTAAAACAACAATAAGTTGTAAAAAAATTAATCTTCTACTTTTATGAATCCCTGGCGTGGTTTAAAAAATATTCCTCACAACGTATGGATATTGGCGTTTGCAACGTTGATAAACCGAGCGGGAACAATGGTGCTTCCGTTTCTTGCAATTTATTTGATAAAAGAAATCGGCTTGAGCGCGGGCGAAGCAGGTATTGTAATTACCTTTTACGGACTCGGCGGTTTAATCACAGCGCCTATAATCGGTAAACTTTCGGATAAACTCGGCGCAATGCGGGTTATGAAAACTTCGTTGTTCCTAACGGGAATTATGTTGTTCGGTTATTCATTCATAACAAATTTTTATTTTATACTTGTTTACACATTTTTCTGGTCGATGATCGGCGAGGCATTCCGTCCGGCTAATTTGTCGTTGCTTTCAACCGAGGCGGATCCAAATCAACTTAAAACTTCATTCGCACTTAATAGGTTGGCAATTAATCTCGGTATGAGCATTGGACCGGTTGCCGGTGGATTTCTTTCTTCTATTAGTTTTCATTTATTGTTTTATATAGATGGAATTACTTCAATTCTTGCCGCTGTATTTTTAGCCATTTCTCATTTTCAGAAAAGAGGGGAAGATGTAAAATGTGAAATGGAAAATGGAAAAGATGGAAAAAATAAAACTGCAAATATAATTGAACAAACCGGTATCCAGAATCAAGTATCCAATATCAATAATCCAAATCATGTTCAGAAAGAAAAACTTACTAGTATTTTCGATGACAAGAGATATATATTCTTTTTGAT
>CAZRMG010000010.1:14069-19280 GCA_964601095.1 uncultured Melioribacteraceae bacterium
TCGAAAATGAAGTATCAAGTATCCAGAATCAAGAATCTAGTAACTCAATCTTAATTTCAGCACCGAAGGAAAAACATAAAAGTATTTTCAATGATAAGAGATACATATTGTTTTTATTGGCCCTTCTTCCTGTCACAATGGTTTTCTTTCAGCATTTTGGTGCAATACCGATTTATTTAATTCGCGACCTCGGGTTCAAAGAATCGTTGTATGGAATAATAATGGCAATAAATACTACAATAATAATTTTTGTAGAACTTCCTCTTAATAACGCAATGAACAATTGGGAGGATCGCAAAGCAATTGCGCTCGGTGCAATATTATGTGGTATCGGTTTTGGTGCGATGGCTCTGTTTACAAATCTTTGGTTTATCATTTTCACTGTTGTTGTCTGGACATTCGGTGAAATGATATTTTTTCCTTCAACAACATCATACGTTTCGAAAATTGCGCCGCTTGATAGGCGCGGAGAATACATGGGTTATTTTCAAATGACATTTAGTTTTTCGCTGATGTTCGGCCCGTGGATTGGAAATGAAGTTTTGGACTTATACGGCGGGCGAGTTTTATGGATTTGTACTTTTATATTTTGCCTAATGACTACATTCTTAGTTTTATATCTTAACGATAAAAGAGCATCGGAAAGTAGATCGGTTTAATCAAAATGTGCATTGAAAAAAGGAAGTACTTTTGCTATCCCTTCATTATTCTTTGCAATATTAATCAGGCCGATTTGAAAGCCGTGCAATTCTTCCGCAACATTTAATATACCTATTGAAAGTCCGTGTTGTTCGCCGATTTTATTATATGCCGAAATCGAAGCGCCTCTCATTATATTAACTTTAGTCCAACATGCAGTAATATTAATTCCTTTGAATTCTTCCGCTTCTGTCTTGTATCCAACAATGTTCATCCCTTTAATAGTTTTTTGACTAATAACAGCAAGCAATGCCTGACTTAATCCATAAATATCACCTTGACCTACAACCGCGAGACCTCCGAAATTAATTCCCTTGATATTTTTTTGAGAAACAAGTGCAAGTCCGCCAACATTGATGCCGAGTATTTCGCCTTGCGCTACTAATGCTAATCCTCCAAAATTAATACCGTTCATTTCTCCTTGAGCAACACAAGCAAGTCCTCCATAATTAATTCCAATCTGATCACCTTGCGAAATCAATGCAAGTCCGCCAACATTTATTCCTTTCATTTCTCCTTGAGAAACTGCTGCAAGACCGCCAAAATTCAAACCCATAAAATCATTTTGAGCTACGGCAGCAAGTCCGCCGAAATTAATTCCATCGGCATTGCCGCCCGATACAACCGCCAATCCGCCGATGTTAATTCCTTGAATAGATTCATCGGCAACGCTTGCAAGAATACCGAATGAAACGCCTTGAATGTGATCGGCAAAAGGCGCAAATCCAAAAGCAATACCTTTAATTTTAGAACCGGGATTTTCTTCAGGCTTCCATAACGTAATATTAATACCGTTAATTTCTTTAACACCGCAGTCGGAAAAATTAAAACGAATTCCATTCCAGCGGGGTGAGTTTCCAAAACTTATTCCCGTTTTGTTCTTTCCCAAATCCAAACTTGCATAAGAACAATAAACTTCGCTTGAATCTTCTTCCGATATTTCAATTTCATCTTGTGCGTATGATGAAGAATAAATAAAAACTAAGCCAATTAAAAAAAGCAGCTTTTTCATATTCCGTCCGCCGAATTATTTTTGTTTATAAAAACAACAGTCCAATTGCTAACTAATTGCATTTCTAACAAAACTTTCCTGAAATTTATTTCAAAGCATTATATTCTTTTTTCTCAATATATAATTCTCCCTTTCCGTATTCTCCGGTTTCTTTTGAGTGAAGAATTATAGTAATCTTATCATAATCATTAGAACTAATTTCATCTTTTTTTGATTTCATTATTTGAACAATATAGCCATAAAGATAAGCGCCGCGAGCATATTCCGTAATTTTCTGAATAGTTAATATTTTTACAGGCGCTTCATTCATTTTTATTTCTAATTCTTCTACCGAAATATTTGTTGGAGAGATATTTATTGTATCATGAAGTTCAATGGCTTTTTTTTCCAACTTCTTCTTGTCTCGCTTATCCGCGAATGTTAAGGATTTACTTAAACTCATTGGTCTGAAGTATAATATATAAGTCTCGTGCGGTGTTACTTGGGGTTCAAAAGCGTTAATGCCGTATATCTCCATTCTATCATATTGTGGATTTATTTCAATGTCTTTATAAACTGGAACGTTCCAAGCCCAGTATTCAAGTTTTGTTTTTCCGTATTCGTTCGGCTTTATAGCATAGAGACAATAATATGTACCTTCGGAAACTTCCATAGAATAGTTGCCGTCTTTATCTGTAATTGTCTTGTAAAGATTTTTAAAGCTTTTATCCTTTAATAATACTTCAACACTATCTATAGGATTGGAATTAAAATCAGTGACTTTGCCATGTAATTTGAAAGTTTTTTGTGCAGACAAAAAATTGTTGGAACCAACTAATATCAGCAATGATAGCATTAGCGTTTTGTTCATTTGTAAACCCGTTTAAATGTATGATCGGTAATTTAGACTTAGCAGCAGGAATAAAAGTTACACAAAGTAAAAAGATGGTGGAATTTATTTTTTCAAGAATCCGTATTTCTTTATGTGTCTATAGGCGAGATACGCAACAGCCCCAACTTGAACCGAGCCGAGAATTGCTTTTAATGTCGCAAGTTTCTGAGAATCGTAATAGCTGTTAAGCATTGGGCTTGTCATTTTTTCGGCAGTATTTCCAAAACCGTCCTGCATGTTGATGAAACTTCCTGCCATCATTCTTGCCTGCAGCCATACGGATGTTGAATCTTGAAATGTAGGACGATTAAACATGTTACTGTTGATACGGTTTAAATAAAAATTATCGTTAAGGTTATATTCAAGGACTTCCGAAGGAATAGACAATTGAAAAGTGCTTAGTGTATCAAGTTCCGTTTTTGTTTGCGCAAATGAATACGATGCTAAAACAAAAAAGATGAATAAAAATATTTTGCTAAAATTTGTATTCTTCATCGTCGTCAACATCTTCGTTAAAAATGTCTTCGTCCAAATCAATATCTTCATCTGTGAGATTGTCGGGTTCCAATTCATCTTCATCACTGCCGGCATCGGACTTTTTTTCAGTTGCAACGAATGCCTCTGCAGAAGGCGGGAAGTACGAATCTCGCGAAGAATAATTTTCATCCATTCTATCCATAACCTGACCGATCATCTCGTCGATAATATCTGTCTTCATTTCTTTGTCCTCGACTTTAATATCGTCGTCGTATTTTTCTTCTCCGGCGGGTGTAGCTCTCCAAATTTCGGAAACTGTTTTTTTATCAACTTTAGATAAATAATTTTCAATTTCATTTTCAATCACTTTTATATGTTTTTGTTCCCACTCGCCTTCTTCCATTAATTTACTTCGCATAAAATCCCAGAAGGAGCCGGTTTTTTTCCCGGGTTCCGGAAGTTTTTTCAACTTTGCAATTATTTCGGTTACGGCTTTTCTCATTACTGCAGACACAACTTATCTCCTTTCAAAATATTACGCCGATAAATTAGTAAAAACTTTCAAAAGACAATAACCCTAAAATCGTCTCACAATTTTTAACATTATCAAGTTGGAAGAATAAAAAAAAATTTATTACTATCTTTCGAGCGATTTGATTAAAAATAGTTTTTATCCGCCCCCGTGGTTCAATGGATAGAACGCGAGCCTCCGGAGCTCGAAGTACAGGTTCGATTCCTGTCGGGGGTACTTGTTTTTTTTGTTTGTAATTATACAAATCAAATTACTTTCCTTAAAAAAATATTCGGGGGAAAAATGAAGCCCAACAAAAACAAATTTATTCTGTTTCTACTTTTTGCATTTACCATTGGTTTATTTGCTCAAACAGAAGACAAATCCTTTTTAACAATAGATAGAATTTTCAACAGTTCGGATTTTTCCGGTGAGCGCTTCGGACCGGTGCGTTTTATTGAAGATGGAAAATATTACACTACGGTTGAAGCATCTAAAGATATTCCGGGTTCAAGGGAGATTATTAAGTACGAAACCGAAACGGGAAATAGAGAAATTATGGTTTCTGCAAAATTATTGATCCCCGAAGGAAAGGATAAACCGATTGCAATTAACGACTTTTCATGGTCGTTCGATAAAAATAAATTACTGGTATTTACAAACACGTCGAGGGTATGGCGCTATAATACACGCGGCGATTATTATGTACTTGACTTATCAACAAGCAAAATTCAAAAACTCGGCGGGGATGCAAAACCCTCCACACTTATGTTTGCAAAATTTTCTCCCGACAACGAAAAAGTTGCGTATGTACGCGAGCATAATATTTTTGTTGAACAACTATCGAATGGAGAAATTACACAACTTACTTTCGACGGCTCAACAAAAATTATTAACGGAACATTTGATTGGGTTTACGAAGAAGAACTCGATTGCCGCGATGGATTCAGATGGAGTCCCGACAGTAAATCGATTGCGTATTGGCAGCTGGATGCCAACGGCGTTAATGATTTTTTCATGATTAACAATACAGACTCTTTATATTCGAAAGTAATCCCGGTTCAATATCCCAAAGTTGGAACAACTAATTCGGCATGTAAAGTTGGTGTTGTGAATGCCGACGGCGGTAAAACCGTCTGGATGAATGTGCCGGGCGATTCACGCAATAATTATATAGCAAGAATGGAATGGGCTGAAAATTCCGACGAAATTGTTTTCCAAAAATTAAATAGAAAACAAAATAATTTTGATATAATTATCGGTAATAGCAAAACCGGTGAAATAAAAATAATTTATACGGAAAAGGATGAAGCATGGATTGATGTGACTGATGATTTCAAGTGGCTTAATGACGGAAAAGAATTTTTATGGACAAGCGAGAGCGACGGATGGCGTCATATTTACTTAATATCCCGCGACGGTAAAGATATTAAAAAATTAACACCCGGGAATTATGATGTAATTAGCATAGAATCGATTGATGAAAATGACGGGTGGATATATTTTATAGCTTCGCCCGAAAACCCAACCGAGCGGTATCTTTACCGGGTTGCAATGGATGCAAGCGGAAAGTATGAACTTGTCTCGCCTAAAAATCAATTAGGAACTCATAGATATCAAATATCCGAAGGCGCAAATTAT
>CAZRMG010000011.1:0-19207 GCA_964601095.1 uncultured Melioribacteraceae bacterium
GAAACTCCCGTAACCGCAAGTTTTGTAATCGGCGGCAATTCATATTCAAAAATGCGTGTGTCTTCAAGCGGCTCTTTTCCAACCGTTGACAGCAAACCTTCTTTTATTTTTACTTCAAATGATTGCTCCTTGTCCGTCTGTGTGATTTCTCCAATATTAAGCGCAATAACGTTTGAAGCTTTCTCTGAAATAATTTGAAAGTTCTTTACCGGTTTGCCGTCGCTCTCAATCGTTAAGTATTCTTTAAGCACATTGGGATTAACCGAATAATTAAAGAATAAATTTGCTTTTACACTTACTTTATATTTTTCATTAGGCAGATGCGACCAAAAGAATTCCACTTTTTCCGCTTCAAAAGCGGGAGTGAAAAATTCGTATTCATCAAAATCATAAGATAGATTCTGACCGAACAATACTTTATTCGTAATTCTTGCCGTGTAATCCTGTATTGGTTGAAGCGCGGCATCGGGAGAAAACAAAAGCACGCTTCCGGATATCCATTTAAATTTACCCGGTATCTCCGGTTCAAATTCTATAAACTTATCCGTAAGCCATTGATTCTGTTTTTCGATAGGCGCAACATTGTACGAGAATTCTACCGTGAAGGTCGTAAGCTGATTTACTTTTCCTTCGGGGGAAAAGTTTTTAACAGTAACATCGCTTATTAAACCGCACGAAACTGCAAATATTAAAAGAGATAACAGCGCGGATAAAGTTCTTTTATTTTTCATTTTCCACCGAATTATTTTTTCATTTTGTTGTTTGGAAGGATTCCCGATTTAATTTTACACAACAGGATTACGGAAATAAAATAGTGATTTTAGCGGTTATAATAAATTAAACATTAGCAATAACCTATTTTCATTAAGGAAAGTGATAATCATTTCTAACAATACCGTAACTGTTTTATAAAGAAAAAATACTGTTTTGCTTTTTGAAGCGACAACGGTAGGATTTTTTTAAGATAATCATACTACTTAAACTTGAACAACTTTAGATAAGTCACATCTGTTTTGTGAGTAACATCTATTAACTTCAATAAAAATTTGTCGATAATAAAAATAGACTATTTAGTTACATGGAGAATACTATATTGAAAAACAAACTAATCATTTCATCACATCAATTTATATTTACTTCTTTTAGATTCTATTAGAAAAAGAAAAAGTTTTTGCAATAGAGATAGAGGGTGAATATGAAGGAAAGAAACAATTTATATATAAGATCATTTTCCTTGGTAATGATTTTATTAATTGCTTTGGTTTGCTTTTTTAAATGTACCGATGGACCCAAAGTATATCGAATTGGAGTGATTTGCGATCTTAAGTTTTTTGAAGATACCTTTGATGGTTTTAAACAAAAAATGAATGACCTCGGTTATGTTGAAGGAAAAAATGTTGTATATGATATTCAATATTCCAATTCCAATATTCAAGCTGCCCAGAAAATAATATCGAAATTTATTGATGATAAAGTCGATCTAATCTTTGCTTTTCCAACAGAAGTAGCTTTAGAATCTAAAAAGTTAACAAGGGGTACGGGTATAAATGTCGTATTTGCAAATTCAAATATCGAAGGTGTAAATCTTGTTAATAGCATTAAAGAACCTGGCGACAATATAACCGGCATTCGCTACCCCGGTCCGGATTTAAGCATCAAGCGTTTTGAAATTCTCCGGGAAATAATTCCTTCAATAAAAAGAATTTGGATTCCATATTTGAAAAGGATAGTAATTGTTCCCGCTCAATTGGAAGCACTCAAAGAAGTTGCCGAACATGCAGGTATAACCATTATTGATACACCGATTAATGATGAAAAAGAATTGAAACAAATAATTTCAGAGTTTGAGAAAAATAAAACGGCAAACTTCGATGCAGTTTTAGGAATTGCCGAACCTTTATTGGTTACACCCAATTTATTCAAGATAGTTGCTGAATATGCAGATAATAATAAAATTCCCATCGGCGGAGCTTTAATGCGGGTTGGTGAATATGAATCAATATTCGGAGTTTCTACAGATAACGTTTCAGTCGGCATGCAGGCAGCTACATTAGCGAATAAAATATTTAAAGGAATTAAAGCCGGAAACATTCCTGTTGTTTCAGCTGAAAACTTTATACAAATAAATTATAAGGAAATCAGAAAACAAGGGCTTAATGTGCCGACCGGGATTCTTAAACAAGCTAATGAGATTATTCAGTAATTCCCTAATAAATGAGTATGATATTACATGTTAGGCATAAAAAAAATAAATATTACTAAGAACAGAAGCTTAAAAACTATTCTTGCAATCTCATTTTTCACCTTCACATTTGCAGCATTGATAATAACCAGTAGTTTGTTAGCATACTTCAATTTTAAAACGCAGGAATCGGCTATTGCAAACAATCAAAAATTAATAGCACAAGGCGCAGCACAAACAGTTAGTGGTTTTATAAAAGAAAAAATTAGTATGCTTCAAAATACCGTTATCATTTCAAATCCCGAAGTGTTTTATGGACCAAAGCGAATCGAAATTTTACAAAGTGTTTTGGGTGCTCACCCATCCTTTGTAAAAGTAATATTTGCAAATTCGAAAGATAGTGTTGTGTCAAGATTTTCTAGGCGTTCACTTTCTTATCCCAGTCATTATGAAATGGTTCATAGAAAGGAAGCCAAAAAGAAAATTAAAAATGTTAACTCCTTTTTAAGTCCAATTTACATTGATGAAATTACCAATGAACCACTAATATTAATGGCGGTACCGATAAAAGATGTATTTGGTAATTTCCATGGCTCGTTGATGGTTGAAGTGAATCTAAAATTCATGTGGGATATGGTTGATAATCTTAGAATTGGTAAAACTGGCTATGTTTATGTTGTTGATAGAAATGGATTTCTTATAGCTTTCGGAGATGCATCAAGGGTTTTGAAAAATGAAAATGTAAAAAATCTTGAACCTGTATCGAATTTTATAATTAATAAAAACAATACCCGGCTAAATGATATAAGCACGTTTTACGGTATTAATCAAAGAAAGGTTGTCGGTACGTATGTACCTTTAGGAACACCCGATTGGGCGGTAATTACAGAAATCCCATGGGCAGAAGCATACAATAATTCAATAACTGAATTATTTGTTACAGGAATTACTTTATTTCTCATGGCTTTGCTTGTTAGTATTGTTGGTTTTTACATAGCACATCGTCTATCAATACCTGTAATTAGTTTAATGACTACGGCATCTAAAATCACTTCAGGTCAAAAGGATTTACAGGCTGTCGTTGCCGGGCCTAAAGAAATAGCATCTCTCGCCGAAGCGTTTAACAACATGACATCGAAGTTAAATAAAAGTTATTTGGAATTGGAAGAACAAATTGCAGAGGTTAAAAAAGCAGAAGAAAAACTTAGGATTTCTCAATACTCAATTGATAAATCGCTCGATGCAATATTTTGGATGAATAAAGATGCTAAAAATATTTATGTCAACGAAGAAGCTTGCAGATCCCTTGGCTACACAAAAGAAGAACTTCTAGAGCTGTATTTATGGGATTACGATCCTTTCTATCCCCCTGAAAGGTGGAAAGAAGAGTGGGACTCATATCAAAAAAACAAAATTGTTGAAGGCGGAAAAGTTGAAACACTTCATAAACGCAAAGACGGAACTGTATTTCATGTAGAAATAAATGCAACTCATACATGGTTTGGGGACTATGAATTGCATGTTGCTCATGTAAGAGATGTCAGCGAAAGAAAATCAAATGAAGAAATGCTGAAGCTTACAAGATTTACAATAGATTCTGCTTCGGACGCTGTTTATTGGACTAATGCTGAAGGAAAATTTGTTGACGTAAATGAAGCTGTTTGCCGTGTTCATGGTTATACACGCGAAGAAATGCTAAAAATGTCTGTTTATGATCTTGATGCAAATTTAACAGAAGATGAATGGAAAAAATTCTGGCACATATCACAAATCAGAGGCGGTCACAAAAACGAAACATTCCAAAAAAGGAAAGACGGCAAAGTAATTCCAGTTGAAATCATAACAAACCATATACGTTTTGGCGATAGGGAACTTGATTGTGCATTTGTTAGGGATATTTCGGATCGCAAAAAAGCAGAACTTGAACTGACAAAAACACAAAACTATATTACAAATATTATAAACTCGATGCCGTCTATGCTGATAGGTATTGATGTTGATAATATTGTAACATTGTGGAATCAGAAAGCAGAGATGGAAACCGGCATTACAGCCAAGAATGCTGTGGGCCAAAATCTATTTGATGTGTATCCTGAATTTAGTTCCAGAGTAGAATACATAAATAAAGCCATAGTTGAAAATACTATTCAAAGAGAATTGGGCGTACAAAGAAACTTCAGTGGTCAAATCCATTATGCCGATATAACAATCTATCCTCTCGTTGCAAGTAATGTCGCCGGAGCGGTAATACGAGTTGATGATAAAACAGAACAGAAAAGACTTGAAGAAATGATGATACAATCAGAAAAAATGCTTTCGGTTGGCGGACTTGCCGCCGGCATGGCACATGAAATTAATAACCCTCTTGCCGGAATTTTACAAAGCGCTGAAATTCTTAAACGTCGATTAACAGATTCTGAACTTGAAGCAAATAAAAAGATTGCAAAGGAAACCGGACTAAATTTTAATGTTTTGAATGAATATTTGAAAAAACGGGGACTCTTTGAATTAATGGAAAATATAAGAAACTCCGGAAGCAGGGCTGCCGAAATTGTGAAAAACATGCTTAGCTTTGCACGGAAAAGCGACCAAAGTTTTTCGGTTTATGATGTTGCAAAACTTTTGGACGAAACAATTATACTTGCTCAAACAGACTACAGTCTTAAAAAGAATTATGATTTTAAGCAGATAAAAATCATAAAAGAATACGATCCCGATCTTCCATTAATAAAGTGTGAGGGTTCAAAAATTCAACAAGTATTTTTAAATCTTTTGAAAAACGGCGCCGAAGCTATGGGCGAACACGGTACTTTCAATGGTTCGCAAAAAGAATTCATATTAAGATTAATTAATATGGAAAAATATTTGCAAATTGAAATTCAGGATAACGGAATTGGCATGGATGAAACTACAAGAAAAAGAGTTTTCGAACCTTTCTTTACAACTAAACACGTTGGCTTTGGCACTGGACTTGGATTATCGGTATCATATTTCATAATTGTAGAAAATCACGGCGGATTGATGAGTGTAGAATCGGAGTTAAATAAAGGCACAAAATTTATTATCAAACTAAAAAAGTAAAAGAGATGTATTCCCTTTTAATAGTAGAAGATGAAGAAAATGTACGTTCAAGTTTAATCTCTTTTTTCGAAGATTTAGACTATAAGATCTACTATGCTGAAAACGGCGAGGACGCTTTAGAACTATTGAACAGACATTCTATAAACGCCGCCATTGTTGATGTACGTTTGCCGGGAATGGATGGAACCGAGTTTGTAAAAAAAGCTGTGCAAATAAATGATAAAACTGTATTCATATTTCATACAGGATCACCAGAATTTGTTTATCCTGAAATTCTTGTTGATAATATTCGTGTTTCAGAACATGTTTTTTATAAACCGGTTTATGATCTTAATGAATTGAATAATGCCATCATCTCAATGATAAAAGAATTAGAATGACAAATAATCCAAAAATATTAATAATTGATGATGAAGAATCTATACGAAGCAGTTTTGTTGCTCATTTTGAAGACTATAATTATATAATTTCTACTGCGGATAATGGTTTAATCGGTATTGAATTAATTAAAAAAGAACTCCCGGATATTATTCTTACCGATATGCGCATGCCTGAAATGGGTGGCATCGGAGTTCTTAAATGGCTTCAAGAAAACAATCTAAATGTTCCAATTATTATTGTTTCCGGTGCCGGGGATATTAATCTTGTGGTTGACGCATTACGTTTAGGTGCGTGGGATTATATACTTAAACCCGTTCAAAACCTTTCCATTCTTACGCATGCAGTTGAAAAAGCTCTTGAAAAATCTTTTTTGATTAAAGAAAACATAAATTATAGAAATCATCTTGAAGAATTAGTTCGACAAAGAACCGAACAACTTAACTTGGCCAACAGCGCTCTTCTTGAAGAAGAAAGAAAATATAAAATACTTGCAGATAATCTTTCCGACATAATTTGGAATATGGATATAGATTTCACGCTTAATTATGTGTCTCCATCTGTTTATAACATTACCGGCTATTCCGTTGATGAGTACATGAAGTTGAATAATGAACAACGATTTACATCGGCATCAATTCAAAAATTTAGCGAACATTTTAATCACTATTCACACGATGAGCAAAATACACCTTCGGATTCAAACGGGAAAAATAAAATCGAAATTGAATTGAAATGTAAAAACGGCACTATCATTCTCGTTGAATCAACTGTAAAATTACTTTATGGCGGGAATGGCTCTAATAAAAGTTTTGTAGGCAGCATGAGGGATATTACACAAAGAAAGCATGCCGAAGAGGAATTAAAAATTGCAAAAGAAAAAGCAGAGGAAAGCGATAGGTTAAAGACAACATTTCTAAACAACATTTCTCACGAAATTAGAACACCGTTAAATGTAATACAGGGCTACGCCGGATTGCTAAGCAACGATTATTGCGATGATGAAAACATCAAAGAGTTAGCCGAACCAATTTTGAGGAATTCGAAACAGCTTCTTAAAATTATTAAAGATATACTCGATGTATCAATTATTGAATCAGGTAAAACTTCATTAAACCTTAGCTCGTTGAATTTAAATACTATTGTAATAGAAACCGTTAACGAGCAGAAAATAAATGCGGAAACAAAAAATCTCGAGCTTAAAATCGGTTCTTTGCTCAATGAAAATGAATCTGTAATAATCACAGACGAAGTAAAATTGAAACAAGTGCTTAATAATATTGTTTTGAATGGGATTAAATACTCATTGGCCGGATATGTAAAAATTGATTTGAAAAGAATTGGAAATGAAGTTTTATTTTCAATCAAGGATACCGGTAAGGGTATTGATGCAAAGAATTTTTCAATAATATTTGAAAGATTCCAGAGACTTGAACAGGAATCAACATCATCATATCATTCTATTACGCATGGTGGAACGGGCTTAGGATTATCAATATCAAAAGAATTTCTCAATTTAATGGGCGGTAAAATCTGGCTCGATTCAAAAATCGGTATGGGGACAACTTTTTATTTTACACTTCCTATTAATCAATAACATACAATTAGCCAACCTATAAAATATTAGAAGTCATTAGATATTATAATTTATTTGCTTTAATTTTATGCATTCGCAAAATGGCGGATTAAATTCGCAAACTGGTTTTTTTTCTTCCAATACGAATCGTAACTTTCTGTAGCAAATAAAAAGGGAATATTTATCATGGCTAGATATCTCGCCTCAGTAGCTGCATTATTTTTAGTATTATTAGTTTTATCCTGTCAATCAAAAAATACGGAGCAAAAGATGATTGAGAAACAATTATTTGGAAAACTTGGTTCTGGCGAAGAAGTATATTCTTACACTCTATCCAACAAAAACGGTATGAAAGCCAGGATTATCAATTACGGCGCTATCGTTGTTTCTCTTGAAGTACCAGATAAAAATGGTAAACTTGGTGATGTTATTTTAGGTTACGACAATCTTGAAGGTTACGTTAGCGATAATTCTTATCAAGGGTCTATCGTCGGTAGATATGGAAACAGAATAGGAAAAGGAAAATTTGTATTGGATGGAAATGAATACCAGCTCGATCTAAATGACGGAGAAAATCATTTACACGGAGGATCAAAAGGATTTTTCCAAGCATTGTGGACTGCAGAGCCGATTGAAAGTGAAACTGATCCAGCGCTAAAATTAACATATAAAAGTCCCGATGGTGAAATGGGTTACCCCGGCAATCTAACAATTGAAGTAGTTTATACAATCACAAAGAACAATGAATTAAAAATTGAATATTCCGGTGTTACAGACAAAACAACTATTCTTAATCCAACACATCATTCTTATTTTAATTTAACAGGTGATCCTACAAAAACAATTCTTGACCACGAGTTAATGATAAACGCAGATAAAACAACAGAAGTCGGTGCGGGTTTAATTCCCACAGGTAAATTATCAGATGTTGAAAACACTCCGATGGATTTTAGAACATCGACTAAAATAGGTGCGCGCGTTGATGCCAACGATGCTCAATTAAAACTCGGCTTGGGTTACGATCACAATTGGGTTTTAAATAACTATAATAAACAGGTTCAAAAAGCTGTTGAATTATACGATCCTTCCACCGGAAGATTAATGGAAGTATTAACTGACCAGCCCGGTATGCAGTTTTATTCAGGTAATTTTTTAGACGGGACAATCAAAGGAAAGAAAGGAATTACTTATCAACACAGAACCGGTCTTTGTTTAGAAGCTCAGCTTTTTCCCGATTCTCCCAATAAACCGGAATTCCCCTCGGCAACTTTAAAACCCGGAGAGACATACAAGCAGCAAACTATTTATAAATTCTCAACAAAGTAAAATGCGGTAACACGTAGCAATTAGTCACTAATAGCTAATTATAAATAGAGGTCCATTATGAGTAGTAGTCTTGTCCTTATCGACTGGTTAGTGATAGCCGGTTACTTTGCAATTATTCTTGGTTTAGCCTGGTGGGTAATTAAGAGGCAGAAAAAAACATCAGACGATTATTTTCTAGCAGGCCGCCACCTCGGGTGGTTTGTTGTCGGTGCTTCAATTTTCGCTTCAAACATTGGGTCGGAACACATTGTTGGTTTAGCCGGATCCGGCGCAACAGACGGCGTTGCGATGGCACATTATGAATTACACGCATGGTGTCTTTTGGTTCTCGGCTGGGTGATGGTTCCCTTCTATATGAGATCAAAAGTTTTTACAATGCCTGAATTTCTTGAAAGACGTTTTTCTCCCGCATCAAGAACTGTTTTATCTGGAATCTCGCTAATTGCTTATGTATTAACAAAAATCGCAGTTGGTATTTTTGCAGGCGGTGTTGTGTTTGCAGTGCTTTTACCGGAAGTAAATTTTATGGGGATGGATAGTTTTTGGATTGGCTCCATCCTTGTAATATTAATAACCGGACTTTATACAATAGCCGGAGGAATGAGCGCCGTAGCTTATACGGAAGCTCTTCAAACTGTTGTTTTAATTATCGGTTCTGCCCTTGTTACATTTTTTGGTTTGCAGGCACTCGGCGGATGGGATGAACTTCGTGCAATTGTCGGCTCGGAAATGTTCAACTTGTGGAAGCCGCTTGTACCTGCCGGAGTTGAAAGTACATGGGCGCCGGTTAAAGAAGCCGGAAAAATGGCTTGGTATTTCAATGATAATTATCCGTGGCTCGGAATGTTATTCTGCGCACCGATTATTGGTCTTTGGTATTGGACAACAGATCAATACATTGTTCAAAGAGTTTTATCTGCGCCAAACGAAACACAAGCAAGACGCGGATCTATCGCTGCTGCTTTCTTTAAATTATTACCGGTATTTATTTTTATCATTCCCGGAATTATTTGCTACGCACTTGCAGTTAGCGGCAATAACCCCGGACTTCAACAACAACTAATTGGAGCAGACGGACAAATAATACGCGAAAACGCACAACAAGCTTTTCCGTTAATGGTTGCTAACATTTTACCTGTCGGTGTCCGCGGACTTGTAGTAGCCGGATTACTCGCCGCATTGATGAGTTCGCTCGCGGGTGTATTTAATGCTTGCTCAACTTTATTTACAATTGATTTTTATTCAAGATTTAAAAAAGATGTAAGTCAAGAAAAAATGGTTTGGGTTGGACGAGTTGCTACCGGAGTGATGGTAATTGTCGGGCTTTTATGGATACCCGTTATTCGCGGCGGAAGAGGTTTGTATGATTATCTTCAAGGAGTTCAGGCATATCTCGCACCTCCAATTTTTGTTGTGTTCTTCCTTGGCGTTTTCAACAAACGATTAAACGCAAAAGGATGCCTCGCTGCCTTAATAACAGGTTTTAGTTTAGGACTTATCCGTCTTGCTATTGATACACCGGTTAAGATGATCGAAGGATTTCAATATTCTACCGGCTCATTTTTATGGATAATTAATAATATGTTCTTTCAATATTATAGCTTATTAATTACGATTGTTTGCGTTGTAGTTATGCTTGCCGTTAGCTACATGACAGAAGCACCGTCATACGAAAAAATTAGTGGTTTAACTTTCGGAACGATTACCGACGAACACAGAAAAGAAACACGTGCAAGCTGGAACTGGATTGATGTTGTTACATCAGTTGCGGTTGTTGCTTTGATATTAGCAGCTTATATGTATTTCGTAGGATAAGATTTATTTTTAGTTTTTTTGAAATGCCGCTTTCATTTATTTTTTGAATGGAAACGGCATTTATTTTTTTCATCAAAATTATTTTAATGAATTCAAACGCGGAGAAATTAAATGAGTAAATATGCAATCGGTTTGGATTTCGGTACCAACTCGTGTCGTTCACTAATTGTCGATATTTCAAATGGAAATGAAATTGCTTCGTATGTTTTTCCTTATCCATCCGGCGAAGCTGGAATTATTGTTGATAAAAAAGATCCGAATGTTGCCCGACAAAATCCAAAAGATTATTTAGAAGGAATTGAAAAAACAATTGTTGAAGCAATTAAGAAAGCCAAACAAACGCATAAAAATTTTAATACAGAAGATATAATCGGAATTGGTGTTGATACAACCGGAAGCAGCCCTATGCCTGTAGATGAAAAAGGAATAGCATTATGTTTCGATGAAAAATTTAAAGACAATCCGGCAGCATATGTTTGGTTATGGAAAGATCACACAAGTTATAACGAAGCGGCACTGATAACCGAAACAGCCGCGAAAATTCGTCCGCAATACTTAGCCAAGATTGGTGGGGTTTATTCTTCAGAATGGTGGTGGAGTAAAATACTGCACTGTAAAAATACAGCGTCGGAAATTTTTGATGCGGCTTACAGTTGGGTTGAAATTTGCGATTGGATTCCCGCGCATTTGACAGGCGAATTAAATCCGCTAAAAATTAAAAGAAGCGTTTGCGCTGCGGGTCATAAAGCAATGTTTAATTCTGATTGGAACGGTTTACCCGACGAAGAATTTTTAAATACACTTTCGCCCGGATTAGGAAATTTACGCAGTCGTTTATTTGATACAGCTTTTACCGCCGATAAACTTATGGGCTATCTTTCAAAAGAATGGGCGGAGAAACTTGGTCTTTCAACAAATGTTGCTGTTGCTGTCGGTGCTTTCGACGCACACATGGGCGCTGTCGGCGCGGGAGTTTCGGAAGGAACTCTTGTTAAAATTCTAGGAACAAGCACTTGCGACGTAATGGTTTCTCCTTCAAACAATAATTTAAGCGATATCCCCGGTGTGTGCGGAATAGTCAACGGCTCAGTTATGGATGGATATTTCGGAATTGAAGCCGGGCAATCTGCCGTTGGCGATATTTTCCTTTGGTTCGTTAACAATCTCGTTCCCGATAGTTACGGCAAAACTCAAGATGATAAATTTAAAAACCTCGAAGCCGAAGCATCAAAACTTAAACCCGGTGAAAGCGGCCTGCTCGCACTTGATTGGAATAACGGCAACAGAACAATTTTAGTTGATGTGCGTTTAACCGGATTAATACTGGGCCAAACACTTCATACAAAACCTCATGAAATTTACCGCGCTCTTGTAGAAGCAACTGCATTCGGAGCCCTTTCTATTATTGATAGGATTGAAGAGTACGGAGTAACAATTAATGAAGTTGTAAACTGCGGCGGGCTTGCAAGTAAAAATCCAATGCTTATGCAAATTTATGCCGATATTACAAACCGCCCAATGAAAATTTCACGGAGCGATCAAACTCCGGCTCTCGGCGCGGCAATGTTTTCGGCAATAGCAGCAGGTAAAACATCCGGCGGATACGATTCTGTTGAGGAAGCACAAAAAGCAATGACCGGAACCGGCAAAGAGTTTATTCCTATAAAAGAAAACCATCTTGTATATAAAAAAATATATACATTGTATAAGCAACTTCACGATTCTTTTGGAACAAAAGAGGGGAAAGATAACTTGTATAATGTTATGAAAGATTTGTTGAACATCCGTGATGAAATAAGAAAATCGTAATTACAAACCATTGTAATATGAAAAAAATTGTTTTACTGATTGAAACATCCCGCGAATTTGGCAGACAGCTTTTAATAGGCATTGCCCGTTATTCAAGGATTAACGGGCCATGGTCTTTCTATAAAGAACAAACCGGTTTAATGTCCTCAATCCCACGTTTAACAAGTTGGAAACCGGACGGAATAATTATGCGCAATTCAATGATAAGGAAAGAATTGCTCAAGTTAAAAATCCCAACAATACTTGCGTTGCATGATTCTTCCTGCCCAAAAAATTTACCGGTTATTAAAACAGATTCACGCGCTATTGCTAAAATGGCGAGTGATCATTTTATTGAAAAAGGATTTAGAAATTTTGCTTACTGCGGCTTCGATAGCTATGAGTGGTCAAATGAACGCAAAACCTTTTTTCAGAAATTTAATGATGACGCCGGATTCCAAACATACGCTTACAACCTTCCAAAAAAAATAAAAAAACATGATTGGGAGATTGAGCAAAACCATGTGATTGAATGGATAAAATCCTTGCCGAAGCCGGTTGCAATAATGGCCTGCAACGACGATCGCGGACAACATATTTTAGAAGTGTGTAAATTAATAGGGTTAAAAGTACCCGATGATGTTTCGGTGCTCGGCGTTGATAACGATCCTATGATTTGTGAAATCGGAGACCCGCCGCTTACAAGCATAGCTTTAAATGTTGAATCTGCCGGGTACCAATCCGCTCAACTTCTCGACGAGCTTTTATCCGGCAAGAAAATGAAAGGACAGCAAATTACTGTTTCGCCCACACATATTATTCAAAGACAGTCGTCTGATAATTTTGCTTTCAATGATTTTGAAATTATGAATGCTCTTAAATACATTCGTGAGAATGCTAAAAAGAAAATCTTTGTTAATGATGTTGTAAAGGTTACATGTTTAAGCAGAAGAACTTTAGAACAGAGATTTCGAGAATTATTCCACAGATCGGTTTACGATGAAATTAGAAGTGTGCGTGTGGAATTGATATCAAAATTATTGATTGAAACAGATATGCCCATTTCCCAAATAACCTCTCTTTTCACATTTACCGATGCAGAACATATTTCCCGTTACTTTAAAAAAGTTAAGGGAATAAGCTTAAACGAATTCCGCAAACTACACCAGCCCCGCTAAAATTCATTTATCGCAATTTGGTTAAATAATAATTAAAAGTGGCTGTTTATAGATAACAAACTCTTTTATTATTGTTTCGCGTAATAATACCACATTTAAACTCTCGTTCATAAAAGGAATTCAATATGAAAAGATTTTATTTCTTTATTTTATTCATACTCTTTTCCTGTAAAATTAACGGTCAATCCCCTTCTTTTAATACATACATGAACCCTATTATTCCGGGTGATCACCCGGATTGCACATTAACGAAAATTGGAAATTATTTTTATACAACCGGTTCATCATTCAGCCCTACTCCAAAAATTTACCGATCTACCGACTTGGTTCATTGGGAGGCCATATCTCAGCCGGTTAGTAATGCATGGTCGCTGTACGGAAGCAATCCGTCTGACGGAATCTGGGGCGGCCATGTAGTTTTTTACAATAACAAATATTGGCATTATTTCGGCGGACCTTCATATACAATGTATTTTGTAACAGCGGACAATATAGAGGGTCCTTGGAGTTCTCCAATAAAAATGAACTGTCCGTCAAGTGTACCAGGTTTGGGGAGGGATAATTCAATCTTTATTGATGATGATGGCAGCTGGTACCTGCTCGTAAAAAATGGTCAGGAAAATAATTGGATCCTTCAGTTGGGCGATGATGGTCAACCAAAAGGAGCAATTTATGACCTTCGATGGATTAATCCCTCTCCTAATTTTCCTTATTCCTGGGCTGAAGGTCCAGTGATGTGGAAGTATAAAGGTTATTATTATTATAGTTTTGCTAAACATGCGTACGGCGGACAAATAGTAATGCGAAGCCAAACATTAACTTCGGATAAATCATCTTGGGAAATACTTGGCGATTTGTTTGCGAGCGCTTCCGGCCAATCATTATTCCCGAATGGAAATCACTGTTCACCGGCTGTTATGCTTGACGACAGTACTTCATGGATTGTTTATCATTCATATGCAACAAATGAATGGCAGGGACGCGGACGACAGGGTTTGCTCGGCCAATTAAGATACGATGCGAATGGAAAACCAACTTTGGACTATCCGAGTAATCTACCTAAAACAGCTCCCAAGCTTCCGAGCAGTGGAATTCCGTGGATGGTTCCCAAATCCGACTTTTTCGATTCAGACAAATTGAATCCGGAATGGTCGCGCCTCGGTTATTCGCCGACAATGAATTATTCTTTGACGGAAAGACCTGGTTGGTTACGTTTATTACCGAAGAATAAACATAATACAGTTATTAAAAATGATGCCGAACATAATTACTCATTGATAACACGCGTTGATTTTGAACCTACATCCACTACGCACGAAGCGGGTTTAAGAATTATGACGGGTTTACAAAATTTGAGTGCAAAGATTTACAGCTCCGTTAACATAAACGGTGAAAAAATTGTTGCTTTTGAATTTGATAGAGAACCGGTTGAGGTTATCAATAATTTTGAGAATGTTGTTTGGTTAAAACTCATTCGCGTTAATCATATTCTTTCGGGTTACTTTAGCGGAGACGGAAAGGAGTGGACGCAAATTGGAGGCAACATCAACGTTTCAACTATGGATGTTCAGCAGGACGATTACAACGCCTGGACAGGCAACCGCCAAGGATTATATGTTATTGGTAAATCAGCCGATTTTGATTTCTATATTTACCGCGATGCATATACACCAATATTAAGCGGCTTCCCGGCAAACCAATATGGAACAAAACTATACGGTTCAAGCGATTTGGACGACATTCACAACAATGATTGGGCATTGTACGCAGGCGTAGAATTCGGAAACGATAATTATTTAAGAACTCCTGATTCACTTGTAATTACTGCTTCAAGTTCATCTTCTGGCGGTAAAGTTGAAGTATGGCTCGACTCATTGGACACAGGAACAAAAATAGCCGAATGTGAAATAACAAATACAGGCGGATGGACTACATATAAAGAATTTAAAACTGCTACTACAAATATTTCCGGTCGTCATGATGTTTATCTTAAATTTGTCGGCACCGGAACAGACAAGCTTTTCCGTTTAAGATCAATGATTTTTATTTCAAAAAATATAGACACCGGTATATCGGAAAATTTTGATTCACCGATTAGTGCTGATTATTCTCTTTTGCAGAATTATCCTAACCCGTTTAACCCTTCAACTAAAATATCTTTTAATTTACCCGTACAATCTGCCGTAACAATTAAAGTATACGACATTCTTGGCCGCGTTGTCGCAAATCTTTTAGATGAAGTGAAGCCCGCCGGCTTTCATGTTGTTGAATTTAACAGCGGTAGTTTAAGCTCCGGCATTTACTTTTACCGGATGGAAACCAATAGTCAAACATTTACAAAAAGCATGATGCTGATTAAATAATTTCATAAATTCATTACGAATTTAATTTAAAACAAACATCGCAGAAACTATGAGCTTACTTAAAACAAAAGAGATAATCTTTAGTTTAAGGTTATTTTCAATTTCATTTTTGTTAATATTTTTTTTGTCGGTTACTTCTTTATACTCTCAGAATAACGGCAACTACTCGGATTATCCAATTTCCGGTATCAGTATTAAAGATGTAATACTAAACGACAGCTTTTGGCTTCCTAAAATAAAAGTAATACAGGATACTACCATTCATTATGCTTTCGACAAGTGTGATAAAGAAGGAAGAATGGAAAATTTTCTTGTTGCCGGCGGAAAAAAGGAAGGAAGTTATAAAGGTAAAATGCCTTTTGATGATACAGATCTTTATAAAATAATTGAAGGCGCTTCTTATACTTTAATAAGCAAACCAAATCCTGAATTGGATTCGTATCTCGATTCCATAATTGCTATTATTAAAACAGGACAGGAAGCGGACGGGTATTTAACAACTTGGTTTACAATCGACAGGCAAAAGCCGCCCGCATGGTGGGTCAATCCATCAACTCATAGATGGGAAAATGAATCGAGCAGTCACGAACTTTACAACAGCGGGCATTTATTTGAAGCCGCCGCCGCACATTATTGGGCAACGGGCAAAAGAAATTTTTTGGATATCGCAATTAAAAATGCCGATTTACTTGTTGAAAATTTCGGACCCGGCAAATTAAGAATTCCACCCGGGCATCAAATTGTTGAAACGGGATTAATTAAGTTATATCACATTACACACAAAAAGAAATATTTAGAACTCTCGAAATTCTTTTTGGATCAACGCGGCGATTCGACAACACATAAATCGTTCGGTGCTTATGCACAAGACCATTTGCCCGTTACAAAACAAACAGAAGCCGTGGGACATGCAGTGAGGGCTTTATACATGTATGCCGGAATGACCGACATTGCTGTTATGTATAATGATAAAGACTATCTTGCTGCAGTAAACAAAATTTGGGAAAACATTGTTAACAAAAAGATTTATATAACAGGCGGGTTAGGTGCAAGGCACGACGGCGAATCTTTCGGTGATAATTACGAACTGCCGAATCTTACAGCATACAACGAAACATGTGCGGCAATAGGAAATGTTTATTGGAATCATCGCTTATTCCTTTTAACAGGCGATTCAAAATATTATGATGTTTTAGAAAGATCATTATATAACGGCTTGATTTCAGGAATATCATTAGACGGAAAAAATTTCTTTTATCCAAATCCAACTGAATCCGACGGCGAATACAAATTCAATATGGGTTCATGCACAAGACAGCCGTGGTTTGATTGTTCTTGCTGCCCAACAAACGTAATACGCTTCTTGCCTTCAATACCCGGATTAATATATGCAACAGCCAACAATAACATTTTTGTTAATCTCTTTATGTCTAACACTACAAATATTTTATTGAATGATGAAAACATTGAACTAATTCAACAAACAGATTACCCGTGGAATGGAAAAATAAATTTTACGATTAACACCAAAACGAAAACGAATTTCACTTTAAAAATTAGAATTCCGGGATGGGCGCAAAACAAAGTAATGCCAAGCAACTTGTATTTATACGAAAACGATTTACCCGGTAAAATTACTTTGTACATCAACGGTAATGAAGAAAAAATTAATATAAAGAATGGCTATGCGGAAATATCGCGGGATTGGTTTAAAGGCGATAAAGTTGAATTGACACTGCCGATGTCTGTTCGTAAAATTGTTTCGGACAAAAATGTAAAAGACAATATTGATAAAATTGCTTTTGAATACGGCCCAATAGTTTATTGCGCAGAAGAAATTGACAACAAACAAATCTCAGACATCTCCATTCCAAACAAATTAAACTTCGAGACAAAAGAAAAAGAAATTCTATCTGAAAAAACAATTGTAATTAACAGCAAGATTAATGACGAAATCTTTGAATTGATTCCTTATTACTTATGGTCAAACAGAGGTGTAAATAAAATGCAGGTTTGGTTTTCAAGAGAATAATTTTAATCATTTGTTGAATATTTAGATCAACGAGATGTTATATTTGGATACTATTTAATCAATATGGGTTAGAGAAAAAACAAATGAAAGCAAATTTTTTCGTTTTATTAGGATTACTATTTATAGCCACTAACGTCTTTCCGCAAGATGAGAATTTCTACATCTTCCTTTGTTTCGGGCAATCTAACATGGAAGGACAAGGAACAATTGAAACACAGGACAAAACCGTTGATGCCCGTTTCCAGGTTATGGAAGCTGTTAACTGTTCAGGTCTGCGAAGAACAATGGGCAAATGGTACACTGCAACACCGCCGCTTTGCAGATGTTATACCGGCCTTTCCCCAGCAGATTATTTCGGAAGAACTCTTGTCGATAGTCTTCCATCAAATATAAAAATTGGAGTAATTAACGTATCTGTTGCCGGGTGTAAAATTGAATTGTTCGATAAAGATAATTATCAAACCTATGCAGCTTCTGTTGAGCAATGGATGAAAAATATAATTACAGAATATGGCGGAAATCCGTACGGACGGCTTGTAGAAATAGCAAAGCTTGCACAGAAAGACGGAATAATAAAAGGCATCCTTTTACACCAGGGCGAATCGAATACTGGCGATAACCAATGGCCTTCTAAGGTTAAAAAGATTTACAACAACTTGATGACAGACCTCGAGCTCGATCCTGCAAAAGTACCTTTATTAGCTGGCGAAGTTGTCAACGCTGATCAAGGTGGAATTTGCGCGAGTGTTAATTCAATAATAGCAAAACTTCCGCAGACTGTTCCCAATTCTTATGTAATTTCTTCAAAGGGTTGTACCGACGCAACAGACAATCTTCATTTTAACTCTGCAGGTTATAGAGAACTCGGAAAAAGATATGCTGTAAAAATGCTTTCGTTATTAAAAGACCAAAATACAGATGTTGATGAAACCGAATCTATTTTAAAAGACAGTTATGAATTAAATCAAAACTATCCGAACCCGTTTAATCCAACAACAGTTATAAGTTATCAATTACCAAAATCGGAATATGTATCTTTAAAAATCTATGATGTTCTCGGGACTGAAATAGCAACATTGGTAAATGAATTTAAACAAGCCGGGAATTATAGTGTAGAGTTTAGAGCGAAGAGTGATGAAATTTCCAGTGGAATTTATTTTTACAGATTAGCTGCGGGAAGTTTTTCCGAATCAAGAAAAATGATTTTGATTAAATAGTATTAAAAATGAAATATTATTACGGAGTATAAAATTATGCTCGAAGAATTAAAAAAAGAAGTGCTTCAAGCAAATTTGGATTTGGTAAGATATGGTCTTGTTGTTTTAACCTGGGGAAATGTAAGCGGAATCGACAGAGATAAAAATTTAGTTGCTATAAAACCGAGCGGTGTCGATTATGAAAATCTTTCCGTTAACGATATTGTAATTGTTGATCTCGAAGGAAATGTTGTCGAAGGAGATAAAAGACCTTCTTCCGATACGCCGACAC
>CAZRMG010000012.1:0-14009 GCA_964601095.1 uncultured Melioribacteraceae bacterium
TAAAGCCAATGTTGAATTTGCAAAAAAAATTAGAGCTCTTTATCAGCAGAAAAAGATTGTCAAGAAATATCAGCTTGTTAAAAAAGAAGGCGTCGTTTTCGATACTAATGCAATCCAAAGAATTTTACCTCACCGTTATCCTTTCCTTTTGGTTGATAAAATTGTTGAACTCGATTTGGATAAAAGAGTTGTCGGGATAAAATCGGTTACTTCTAACGAACCTTTTTTCCAGGGGCACTTTCCCGGTAACCCGGTTATGCCCGGAGTTTTGATAGTAGAAGCGATGGCACAAGTAAGCGGCATTTTGATTTTAAATGCATTGAAAGATCCTGAAAATCATCTTGTCATGTTCATGAGTATCAATAATGCAAAGTTTAGAAAACCTGTTGTACCCGGTGATCAATTAGTACTCGAAGCGGAATTAATTTCACAAAAAACAAAATATTTTTCTATGAAAGGTACAGCTTACGTTGATAACAACGTTGTTGCCGAAGCAGAATTTATGGGCGCAATTGTACCTAAAGAACCGAAATCTAACGACTCCAAATAAAATCATGAACAAAATTCATTCTACCGCTATTGTTAGTCCTAAGGCAAAAATTGGAAACAATGTAGTAATTGAACCTTTCGCAGTAATCCATGATGACGTTGAAATAGGCAACGACTGCTTCATAGGTTCGCACTCGGGAATTTATAACGGTGCAAGAATTGGTAACGGTGTAAAAATTTTCCAAAGCGCTTCAGTAGCAAACAATCCGCAGGATCTTAAATATGCCGATGAAAGAACATTTCTATATATAGGCGACAATACCGTTATCCGTGAATTCACCGCACTCCATAGGGGAACAACAGCTACCGGTAAAACTGAAATCGGCAGCAACTGCCTTGTGATGGCTTTAAGTCATATTGCTCATGATTGTATAATCGGCAATAATGTTATTGTTGCAGGCGGAGTAATGATAGCAGGTCATGTTCATGTTGAAGATAATGTAATTATCGGCGGCTTGTGTGCCGTTCATCAATTTGGAAAAATAGGCCAGCACGCAATGGTTGGCGGCGGTTCTATGGCTAACGCCGATATTCCACCATATTGCATGACAAGCGGTTACCCTGCAAGATTTATGGGTTTAAACATTATAGGTCTGAGAAGAAGAAATTTTTCCAACGAAGATATTAATGCAATAAAAGAAGCTTATAGAATTTTTTACAACTCGGGCTTATTGTACACTGAAGCTATTGAAAAAATTAAAAAACAATTTCCCGAAAATCCGCATGTAAAAAACATAATTGATTTTATCAGCACTTCCCAACGCGGCGTAATGAGAAAATGAATTGGCATCTGATTGAATCCGGCGCCCGCACTGGAAAATTCAATATGGATTTTGATATTGAGTTAGTGCATAATTGTTCACCGCAAGATTCTTTTTTCCGACTTTACAGATGGCAACCGTACTGCATCTCGCTCGGTGCAAATCAAAATTTTAACGACATTAATTTAGAAAAAGCTAAGACAGATAATATCGATGTTGTTCAACGCCCGACAGGCGGAAGAGCTATTCTTCACGCTGAAGAAATAACTTATTCCGTAGTACTTCCCTATTCACACATTTTGAGTGCAAAAGAAATTTATCATAAAATATCTATCGCTTTAATTAACGGGCTGGCAAAATATCACCCTTCACTCGGCAAGTCGGAACTTGAAAGCCATCAACCGGATTTTTCTAAATTACTTCAGCAGCCGGCTGGTGTTTTGTGCTTCGGAAGTACGGCAAAGAACGAAGTTAAATTCAGCGGTAAAAAAATAATAGGCAGTGCACAACGAAAATTAAATAATACAATTCTCCAGCACGGCTCAATTCTTTGCGGAAATTTCCACAGAAAACTTGTGGATTATTTAAATACAGACGAAGACACAAAACAAAAATTATCCTATGAACTTTCCGATAAAACTATTGAAATAGAAACAATACTTAATCAACCGGTTAATTATGATGAATTGATTCGATGTTTGATTGATGGTTTTGCCGAGACCTGGCAAATTAAATTTATGCCCCGAAAAAATTAAGCTCATAAAAAAAATATCATAAAAATTTCATTCCATCGTATCTTAGTATTAAATTTAACAAGGAAAAACTATCTTCTAATGATTACTTTCGATCTATGAAAAAAATATTCTTACTATTATTTATTGTTATAATTGTACCGATTTCCGCCCAGGAGGAAAACGATTTTGAATTCTTTTTAAAGGGCATGCAGGTTACCGATATTTCAAATTTGGGAAATGAAATTTGGTTTGCAACAAACGGCGGCGGAATCTTTAAATATTCGCCGAAAAACAATAATTGGATTCAGTATTCAACTTCGCGTGGAAATTTACAGCACGATTTCTTTTATTGTATTGCGGTCAATGAAAATTATGTTTGGGCAGGCTCAACCGACGGGCTTTTTATTCTTGATAAAAAAAGAAACAACTGGACAAAAAGAAAATTCGGACTCGGCGGGCAACTTGCAAACTGGATTCGCGCTTTGGCTTTCGATAAAAACGAAAACGTTTTATGGATTGGAAGATTTCAATATCTTACCAAATATGATTTGAAAAATAGGCGATACTCGGACTACGACTTAACTGTTAGCGGAAATGTAAAATCGAACAACATAAAAACTATAACACTTGACAGTGATTCTCTTGTTTGGTTTGGAACCGAGGCAGGCGTGCACAAGTATGATAAATCAAAAAACTTAAATGCGCCCGATGCAATAAAATTTTACGATAACCGTTATAATTATTTTAACGGCGAAGGAGATCAAGTTTCGGTTTCTGCCATTTTGATTGAAAGAGATTTTGTATGGCTTGGTATGGATGAATTTATTACTCCCGAAAGACCGGAATTCAATATTGGCGGACTATTCAGATTCAACAGAAAAAATGACTGGTTAAGACTTGATGATTCAAAAGGACTACCGGGAAATGGTGTGTACGCTCTTGAATTGACAGGGAATTATGTTTGGGGTTCGTTTTACCAGTTTGGTTCTTCAACAAAAGAAATTTACGGCCGTGGATTAGCCGTTATAAATAAAATGACTAACAAAATTATTCCCGTACGTGATGATAAAATTCCGCAAACCATAAATACGATTTTTTTCGACGGAACATTTTTGTGGCTCGGCACCGATTCAGGAGTAATTAAAATAAATTTTTTCAATAAACTTGCGCAATGGCCAAAAGGAGTTAAGTGATGCTTGATATTCCCTTAAAGCGGCTTAATAATTTAAAGAAGAAATTTTATAATAAAAGGATTGCGGTAGTTGGCGATATGATGCTCGATTGCTATTTCTGGGGAGCAGTTAGCCGCATATCCCCTGAAGCGCCCGTACCTGTCGTTGAAGTTGATAATGAGTTTTACAGATTCGGCGGCGCGATGAATGTTGCGAAAAACATTTCCACTCTCGGTGCTATTCCATTGCCAATCGGAGTTATCGGTAATGATAACGAAGGCAAATTGATTCGTAATTTAATGCGCGATTCAAAAATTTCCGACGACGCAATTGTTGTTGATAAATCACGACCTACAACTGCCAAAACAAGAGTGATTGCAAACGACCAACATGTGGTTCGTATCGATAAGGAAAAGACTTATCCCATCACCTCTGCGGTTGAAAAGAAAATATTGAGTATCCTTAAAAAAGAAATAAAAAAGCTCGATGCTATAATACTTCAGGATTACAACAAGGGAGTGTTAACAAAATCGTTGATTCAGCAGGTAATCTCAATTGCTAACGAGTCAAAAAAAATTATTACTGTTGACCCGAAATTCAACAACTTTTTTGACTATCAAAATGTTACAGTATTTAAGCCGAACAGAAAAGAGACCGAAGATGCTCTCGGTATTAGAATTAGAAATGATAACGAAATAAATACTGCCGGGTTTAAGCTTCTCGAAAAGCTTAATTCGAAATATGTTCTTTTAACTTTGAGTGAAAGCGGTATTGCATTGTTTGAAAAGGACAAGATTGTTCGCCGTGTTCCAACAAAGACGCGCAAAGTTGCGGATGTTTCAGGTGCGGGCGATACTGTAATTTCAACGCTTACGGTTGCATTAACTGCAGGCGCCGATATTTACGATGCGGCATATCTCGCAAATTTTGCGGGCGGTTTGGTTTGCCAGGAAGTCGGGATTGTACCAATTGAAATAAATAATTTATTCAATGCTGTTATCGATGAGCTGAAATGAAAAATATATTATCTATAGATAAAATTGTTGAAATTAGAAACCGTCTTAAAGAACAAAACAAAAAAGTTGTTTTTACAAACGGAACATTCGACATTCTTCACGCAGGGCATGTTGATTATATCAACAAATCAAAAGCGTTAGGTGATGTACTAATTGTGGGATTAAATTCGGACAATTCCATCAAAAGAATAAAAGGTGATAAACGACCTATAGTAAAACAGAATGAACGCGCATTTATTCTGGCAAATTTAAAAGCTGTTGACTATGTAACAATATTTGACGAAGATACGCCCTACGAAACTTTGCAAAAACTTGTACCGGATGTTCTTGTAAAAGGAGCAGATTGGGATAAAGAAAAGATTGTGGGAAAAGATATTGTGGAATCCGCCGGCGGCAAGGTTGAAACAATAGAATTTGTGAATATGCAGTCAACAACAAACATTATAAAAACAGTCCTCGAAAAATTTAGAGAATAATGGCTGAACAGACAGAAAAGCCGAAAATCAAACGCTCGCTATTCAGAAAAATTATTAATGTATTTATCGGGATGGTTCTCGGTATTATACTGCTTACCGTTATTTTAATCGGTTTTACTCAAACAATTACATTCCGCAATTGGCTGCGCGATAAAGTAGTAACTATTGCCAACGAAGAGCTTAATGGTAAATTAAATATTGAAAAGATCGACGGCACAATTCTAACCTCAATTTTCCTTCGCAATACTTCATTAATCGTAAACACTGATACTTTGATTTACGCAAAAAATATTGAGATAAAAACGAGCCCCCTTCAGCTTCTTCTGAAAAAAATATATTTCAGAAAGATTCTTTTTGATAATGTTAAAATTAATTTGCTTGAGGACAGCACAGGTCAATGGAATTATGCTCAATTGATTAAACCTTCCGAAGAGGATACAACCGAATCTTCATTTCCCTTTACAATCCAAATTAACGATTTCAGATTTAAGGAAATTAGTTTTTTACAACAGACTTTCCCGAATAAGGGTTCCGACAAAATATACTCCACTGTAAATTTTGACGACTTAAGAATCGAAAATCTTTTTCTTTCGGCACAGGCTTTTATAGATATTGATAACTCGGATTACCTGCTGCAGTTAAAAGAGTTTTCTTTTAAACCAAACCTTAAACGCTTTACTTTAAGAAATATTTCAGGCGATTTTGCACTAACAGAAAGTTTTGTAAATATTTCAAACTTCGCGTTTATTACAGACAGCAGCGATGTTAGGATAAATGCACGGCTTGACAGCTTGAATATTTTTGGCGGCAATGATCTTGAAGATTTTAAAAATTATCCGGTATCGCTTGAACTTGACGCATCATCATTCAACTTCGACGATCTTTCATCATTTATCGGCAGTACAGAAATTTTAAAAGGAAATCCTTCTCTTGAATTAAAAGGTCACGGTAAATTCGGCGATATAAATATCGACAAAGCAATTCTTGATTATAAAACAACTCACTTTGAATTTTCCGGGCAAGTTTTGAATTTGAATACACCGGAGAAATTGTATATCAAAGCCCAAATAAAAGATACCGACATTAATTACAAAGATGTGAATATTTTACTACCCTCTTTACAACTGCCGGAGTTTGCAAAACTTTCTGTTTCGTCTGTTAATGTTGATTACGAAGGAGAGCCCACAAATTTCAAATCCAAGTTTTCGGGCAATATTGAAAATGGGATGTTAAAATTTGACTGTGCAATGAATTTGAATTCCAACCCGCCGAAATATGATATCAAGTTTGAAACCAATGAATTAGATTTAAACCCAGTGATAGGAATGACAACATCATTAAATTCCGTCGGCAGTTTAATTGGTAAAGGTTTTTCACCAATCAATATGAATTCAAAATTTAACCTTGATATAGTTGAATCAGTATTTAACAATATTCCGGTAGATGAATTCATTATAAAATCCACGGCATCCGACAGAAAAATTGATATGGACATAGACGGTACAAGTAAAAATTCGGAAGCATTTGTAACCGGTGAAATGCTGTTCGATAACGACACAATTCCCGAATACAGTTTTGTCGGCAGTATTAAAGAATTAGATATCGCTTCTTTTATGAATGATGAGAATTATAAAAGTGATCTCAATTTTTATTTCAGCGCCGAAGGTCAACATATTGACCCCGATAAAATAAAAGGTGTTTTTTCATTCGGAGTTGACTCTTCAATTTACAGAAACACTTCTATTCCCTATTCCAATATCGATATAGTATTTAAAAACGACTCTAGCGGCAGAGCTATCAATCTTGTTTCCGATTTTTTAGATTTTAACATAAACGGAAATTTTTCGGTTAATAAAGCCATTGAACTTCTTGCATATGAATCCTCAACTATTTCTGAAGTTATTTCGGAAAAAATTGACGAATTAAATCCGCTTAATATAGTTGATCAATCTGGCAAAGCCGATAGCATTATTGCGAAAATCCCCGGAGTAATAGACGAAGAATTAAAATTTGATTACGGTTTCCGTTTTAAAAACTTCGATTTGATTGCCTCGCTTATTGGCAACAACCGATTGGATATTGTCGGTTCGGGTAAAGGAAGTGTTGACAACAGTGTTCCAAACTTTAAAATTACAACTGAGTTGGATTTGAACTATGTTATATTTATACAAAAAGAATTAACAGTTTATCTGTCGGATGTTTTACTGGATTTGAATTTTACAAGAGACAATCGGTATAATTCCTTCGATAAGCTATCAGGCAAAGTTTTATTAAAAGGAAAAAGATTTTATTCTTCCGCTAATATTGAAAACATAAACGCCGATATTGCTTTTAACGAAAGCAAAATTAATTTTAATATCAGCGCAGATATTGAAAATAATATTAAGACGAATGCCGAAGGTTTTATAGCTATGACTCCAATTCAACAACAGATTTCTATCAATGAATTAAATATTTTATACGAAGGATTGAAGTGGCAAAACGACGGTGTAATAAAATTATTTTTTAATCCATACCGATTTAACATTGCCGAATTAGCATTAATCCACGATACATCATTTGTTAAAACAGAAGGGACTATTGAAAACGACGGTACATTAAATCTGCTTTTTGAAGGATCGGGGATTTCCGGTAATGTATTATCAAAATATTTTACCGGAACAGAGAATAAAAGTTTTAAGGCAAACGGCA
The DNA here is from genome assembly GCA_964601095.1 of uncultured Melioribacteraceae bacterium. Classification (GTDB taxonomy): domain Bacteria; phylum Bacteroidota; class Ignavibacteria; order Ignavibacteriales; family Melioribacteraceae; genus JAEWUC01. Next base: position 7,400 of record CAZRMG010000012.1, read on the forward strand.
AATTTAAAACTACAATACGCGGCGACTTCGACAACCCTATTATTTATGCAAGTATTTCTCTCGATAATCTTGCATTTAGAAATTATAAACTTGGTAACTTGTCCGGCAAATTAGACTACAAGGATAAAAAAATAGCTACACAATTTTATTTTGTAGATTCGACTTACAATTTTGATAGACCTCTTATTTCATTAGTCGGTACTATACCTGTCGATTTAACTTTTGGCTCGGTGAAAAATCGATTCCCGGAAAATGAATCTATTGATATAAAACTAACTTCAGAAAACTTCAATTTGAATTCACTCGGTAATTTAGTTCCGATGATCACAAATCAAAGCGGAATTGTGAATGCAGACGTTCATTTTACAGGTGCTATCAATAAGCCAAACTACAGCGGATATTTCAGATTAAATGACGGACGTTTTACATCAACACAAAACAATCTTGAGTATTCTTGCGGAATAAATTTATTATTTGAGAATAACGGAATTCGTGTTGAAAATATTTCCGTGGCAAACATTTCGGGCACGCAATATCCCGGGAAATTATCCGGATCAGGTTTAATTGTTTTTGAAGATTTCAGTATAAAAGATATCAATATCAGCATCAACGGTGATATTGCCCTTTTAAGCCCGCAATCTCGCTCGGTTAGTCCACTCTTTTATGGTGATCTTTCAATCGGTTCAAGCGGAGATTGGGTATTATCCAAGCGCGGCGAAAAATACTTTTTCAAAGGCAATGTAAGATTGCTTCAGACTGATTTAACTTACACTACAACCCAGGAACAGTCAATGCAATCGAACAATTTTAATTTCATATATGTTGTTGATTCTACAAAGATTGACAAAGAATTAATTCGATTCCAGGAAATTCTTTCATCTGAAAATAATGGTGAAAGCGGATCAGAAGACAGCGGTGAGGAGCTTTTAAACTTCGATTATGAAATAGGTGTCTCAGTGTACAACAACGCACGGGCAAATTTCATATTATCGCAGGCGGCAAATCAAAAATTATTTGTAGATATGCGCGGTGATCTTAAATATGAAAGTTATAGTTCCGAAACTCGAGCTCAGGGCGCTTTTGAAATTATGCAGGATTCTAAATTAGATTTCCTCGGCAAAACTTTTGACGCCACGGGATTTATTAGGTTCGAAAGCGATATTACAAATCCTTATCTCGATGTTACTGCAACTTATATAAATGAGTATCTAGATCCGCGTAACGCAAAAGCTTTACCAAAGGATGTTGCTGTAAAAATTAGAATTAAGGGTCCCCTTTCCGATTTAGGTAAAAATCTTTCTACTAACCAGGAAAGCATAGGCGTTTATGTAGGAAGCAGGGATATTCAAAACGATACCCGCGATTATAGATATGATTACTCAGATGCGTTTTCATTTATTCTATTCGGAAAATTTAAAGATGATTTGACGGCACAGGATAAAAATGAACTCAGCGGTCAAACAGATATTGTTCGTAACACAGCAACTTCGGTACTCGGCTCCGTTTTAACAAGCTTTGTTAATTCTGCCGTCGGCGATTTAATTAATAATATTCAGATTTCAAACACAGGCGATCAAACCAAATTCAGTCTTTCCGGAAGAACACAAAATTTAAGATACAGTTTCGGCGGAACAACCGAAGTTTTTCAAAGAATAAATCAGGCAAATTTTAAACTTGAATACGGTTCAACATTTTTGATACGCTTTGAGCGAAGGGACCCTATAGCACAAACAAGCAGTGATGACAAAAAAATTTACGAAATTGCATTAAAATATAAATTCGAGTTCTAATGAAAAAAGAAATAAAAGCATACTTTCGCTCGCACCCGACAACAAGAATCAAATCGAAAGATTTGTCTCGTGAATTAGGATTGACGGCAGAATATGAATATGCAGAATTAAAACATGTTCTATTCAAATTAACCGAGGAAGGATATCTTGAAAAAATCGGGAAACGCTACGAGCTAAACCGCGGTGCAGCCGACAAACTTATCGGTATAGTTCAAATTATGAACGAAGGCGATTACGGTTTTGTAAAACTTACAAATGCAAACATCAAAGATGTATTTGTTACCGGGAAAAATTTAAACACAGCATTCAACGGGGATACAGTTGAAGTAAAACTGTTCGAAAAGAAAACCGGTAAAAATATTGAAGCAGAAATTGTGAAAGTGATTCAACGAAGTTTTCAAGAAGTTGTTGGCACTCTTAACAAAAGCAAATCGTTTTATTTTGTAATGCCCGACGATAAAAAAATTCACCGCGATATTTATGTGTCCTCTAAAAATATGATGAATGCCAAACCGGGTGACAAAGTAGTAGTTACAAATATTGAGTGGAAATCGCGAGAATTGAACCCCGAAGGCGACATAACAGAGATACTCGGCAAAGCCGGAAGTTATGATACCGAAATTGCCGCTATCGCGAGAGAATTTGGTTTGACGTATAAATTTCCAAAAGATGTTTTAAAAGAAGCATCTACAATTACAGAAGAGATACCCGAAGAAGAAATCGCAAAACGACTGGACCTGCGCAGCCAAATAATTTTCACAATAGATCCGGAAGACGCAAAAGATTTTGACGATGCCGTTTCAATAGAGATTTTGGAGAATGAAAATTTCAAAATCGGAATTCACATTGCCGATGTAAGCCATTATGTTCGTAAAGGCAGAGCAATTTACGATGAGGCACTCAACCGCGGAACAAGCGTTTATATTGTGGGTAAAGTTATACCTATGCTGCCCGAAACTCTTTCAACAAATATTTGTTCACTCGTTCCATACAAGGACAGACTTACATATTCGGTAATTGCCGAAATAACGCCCCGGGGAAAAGTTATTAATTACGAAATAAAAAAAACTGTAATTAACAGCAAAAGAAGGTTTACATACGATGAAGTTCAGGAAATTATCGACAATGGCGAAGGCGATTTTTATGAAAAGATTATTCTGCTGAATAACCTTTCAAAAACTTTAAGACAGAAAAGGATGAAAAAAGGAAGTATAAATTTTTATACCCCTGAAGTTGTTTTCAAACTTGACAGCAGCGGTCATCCAACCGAAATAAAAATAAAAGAAGTACGTGAAAGTCATAATCTTATTGAAGAATTAATGCTTTTAGCCAACCAAATAGTAGCAGAACACGTTAAGCCAAAAGTGAACAAACAAGTTGTTCCCTTTGTTTATAGAATACATGATTTGCCGGATAAAGAAAAAGTTTACGAATTCTCGCGTTTTGTAAAATCACTCGGTTATTCGTTCGATCCAAACGCGGCAAACAAGTCGAACCAATTTCAACTTCTTCTCGAAAGTGTACGCGGTACCGAGGAAGAAGCTGTGGTTAATGAAATAGCAATTAGGTCGATGGCAAAAGCTGTTTATTCAACAAAGAATATCGGACACTACGGACTTGGATTTAAATATTACACGCATTTTACTTCGCCGATACGACGCTTTCCCGACCTTATTGTTCATGATTTAGTATTTAGATATGTCGAAGGAATTTCGGAGAAAAATTTATCTGTAGAAGATTTGGAAGAAATTTGTGATCATGCATCGGCGCAGGAAAGGAATGCCGTAAATGCAGAAAGACTTTCAGTAAAGCTGAAACAAATTGAGTATTTAAAAGGTAAGGTAGGGCAGGAATTTCACGGAGTTGTTTCAGGGATTACACATTTCGGAATTTTTATTGAACTTAGCCAAAGTCTTGCCGAAGGGTTGATCAGATTGAGAGATATGGACGACGATTACTATGTCTTCGATGAAAAAAATTATTCGATAACTGGCAAGCGGAACGGAAGAAGAATCCGACTCGGCGACAAAGTTAATGTAAAATTAATAGGCGTTGACGAAGAGAAAAAAACAATCGACTTTATATTGATGGATGAATAGATTTCCGTTCATCCGGGAGGCAAAATGAAAAAAATTTTTTATGTTATTTTGTTTTGTATAACTACGGCAGGAGTTTCCTTTGGCCAGTTCGGGCAAAACAAAGTACAATATAAAGATTATGAATGGTTCTATATTCAAACAAAGCATTTTGATATTTACTTTGCAAAGGGAGGCGAAAGGATTGCGGAATTTACGGCCAAAGCCGCAGAAGATGCTATTGAACAGCTCCAGCATGAATTTAATTACCAAATCTCCAATCGTATTTCTTTAATCGCTTATAATTCTCATAACGATTTTCAAGAAACTAATGTAACCGACGAATACACCGGGCAAGGCGTGGGTGGTTTTACAGAACCATTTAAGAACAGGGTTGTCTTCCCTTTCGAAGGATCTTATGAAAAATTCCGCCATGTAATACATCACGAATTGGTTCACGCCGTAATGCAGGATTTATATTTCGGCGGAAGCATTCAAAACATAATACGCAAAGGTATCACGCTTCAACTTCCTCATTGGTTTATGGAAGGCACTGCTGAATTTTATTCGCAGGGATGGGAAACAAATACAGATATGTTTATCCGCAACGCTATTATAAGCGAATCGCTCCCGGACATAAACCGGTTGGGCGGTTACCTCGGATACCGCGGAGGTCAAGCAGTATTTAAATATTTGTCCGATACTTACGGCCGTCAAAAAATAGGAGAATTTGTTAATAAGGTTCAGGCACTCGGCGGCGTTGAACAAGCAATGAAAGCTACATTCGGAATTAATCTTGAAGAACTTAGCGAGCGCTGGAAAAAAAGTTTAAAGAAAGAATATTGGCCGGATATTGCCGAGAAAAACGATCCCGATGAATTCTCTAAACGTTTAACCGACAATAGAAAAGATTACGGCTTTTATAATTCAAGCCCCGCTATTTCTCCGCAAGGCGATAAAATCGCTTTTATTTCCGACCGCGATATTTTTCTTGATGTTTATGTAATGGATGCCAACGACGGAAAAGTATTAAAGAAAATTGTTGAAAGCGGTAAAGCCACGGACTTTGAGGAATTAAATTTACTTCATCCTTCGTTAACTTGGTCGCCGGATAATAAAAGAATTGCGCTCTCAACAAAAGCCGGCGGCAATGATGAATTAACAATCATTGATGTTGAAAGCGAAGAAAGAATCCAGATACCTGTTAAAATGCCGGGGATTGAATCTGTTAATTGGTCGCGCGATGGAAATAAATTGGCTTTCATGGCGCACAATGCGCAGCAATCCGATATTTATGTTTACGACTTATCTACACAGGAATTAAGAAATATCACAAATGATATTTTCAGTGATTTCGACCCGATGTGGACACCCGACAGTAAAAAAATCATTTATTCTTCCGATAGAAATGGAAATACAAAGGGTTCCAAGATTGCCGATGATTTTATGATGCAGGACCATGATTATTTCAATATAGATTTATACATAATAGATATTGATTCTAGAGAAATTGATAGGATCACTGATTTTCCGTTAAGCAGTGAAAAATCCGCCGTTGTTTCTTCAAACGGCAAAGAAATTCTTTTTGTATCTGATAAAAGCGGTATAACAAATATTTATCGAAAAAGCATTGTTGCAGAAAACGGCACGTCTATTTTGCAGAACAAAGCAGTGCCAATCACAAATTCAATCAGTGAAATAACTCAATTGTCGATTTCATATAACGACAACAAGTTGGCGTTCACTTCATTGTATAATCTTGGTTATAATATTTTTATAATGAACAATCCATTCGATATCGATTTAGAAATAGACTCGTTGCAAAGTACGAATTACATGTTAAGTTTAAGTAAAGAAGGAGAAGAAAAAGGCAAGTTATTCGATAATGAAACAGTAATATATTCTTCGAGAAAAGATGTATTCACTTCAGATTCAACCGGTAATTCGGAAACTGCTGTTGCGGGAATTGATTCATTAAAAAATCCAAATGCTTCATTAAAAGATTCAACAAGTACTAAAGAGCGGAAAATTTTTACGGGCCAGTATATTTCTGATAAAACAGAAAAACCGGATTCAGCTAATTCCGATTACAGTAAATATGTATTTGGCGAAAATTATCAAGGGCAAAGCGAAAGTGATAGCTCTAGAATTGCGAAACGCAATGAACTCTTCAGGGAAAAACTTGACGATGACGGCAACTTTCTTGTAAATAGATATAAAGTAAATTTTTCACCCGATCTTGTTTATGCAAACGCCGGCTACAGTACTTATTATGGTTTACTTGGAACAACGGTTTTATCTTTCAGCGATATGCTCGGCAATCATCGTTTGATTGGTGTAACAAGTTTGCAAATTGATGTTAAGAACAGCGATTACGGTTTAGCTTATTACTATTTAAAAGAGAGAATGAATATCGGAATCGAAGGATTCCACACGGCAAGATTTTTTTATAAAGATAATTTTTTCGGTTCCGAACTTTACAGGTTTCGAAATTTTGGTTTAGTTGCATCTGTAAGTTATCCTTTTGATAGGTTTAATAGAATTGACGCCGGCTTAAGTGTTTTAAATGTAACGGCTGAAAATTTGGATAATCCTAATGTGGCTTCGGAAAAAACAACTTATATAGTTCCGTCTGTCAGTTATGTAAAAGACAATACATTTTTTGGTTATACATCACCAATAGAAGGAACACGTTATAACTTAACATTATTCGGCGATCCGGGTTTTACTAAAAGTCGTCAAAGT
>CAZRMG010000012.1:14019-18346 GCA_964601095.1 uncultured Melioribacteraceae bacterium
CCGTACATATTTCCGCTTCTTTTTCGATAATGCTTTTACAATTAGATTGTCCGGCGGTATTTCAGGCGGAGCTAATCCTCAAAGATTTTTCCTCGGCGGAACTGAAAACTGGATTAACAGATCATTCGCAACTTCAAATATTCCAATCGAAAGCGCATCGGATTATGCTTTCTTAACTCCGGCTATGCCGCTGCGCGGTTACGATTATGCAGAACAAATCGGTTCGAAATATTCTTTACTTAATCTTGAATTAAGAATGCCGTTAATCAGATATTTAGTAACCGGTCCGCTGCCGCTTCTTTTCCAAAATATTCTCGGTGTTGCTTTTATTGATGCCGGTTCGGCTTGGAATAATACTGAGAAATTTAAACTCTTCGGTAGAAATGAAAACAACTCGGTTGTAACAGACGATCTTTTAATAGGAACAGGTGTTGGTTTTAGAATTAGTTTATTTTTCCTTTGGAAAATTGATATTGCTTGGAAATACAATATGGATCATTTTTCCAAACCGAGATACTATCTTTCGATTGGCTTAGACTTCTAAAAAAAATCCCGCTAAGCGGGATTTTTTTTACTTATCAGATTTACCCGAACTGGAACTGTTTTTAGAATCCGAAGATTTTTTTTCTGTTTTTGCAGCAGATGTTTTTGAATTCGTTTTATAATCGGTTTGATAAAATCCGGTTCCCTTAAATATCGGTCCCAATCCTGCACCGATTAACCTTTTTAAATTTCCATTGCAGATTGGACAAACTTTCAATGGTTCTTCAGTAATCCTTTGGAAATGTTCAAAAGAATGGCCGCAATCGAGACATTTATAATCATAAGTGGGCATTACTATTCTCCACACAATAAATTTTATTTAGGGTTTCAAAAATACTTTTAAGCAATCACAAATCAAATTTCTTCATAATAAAACTTTTTTGCATATTAACCACACAAAAAAAATTAAGACAATGTCTAAATATCTAAAGCTCACTTCTTTACTGCTCATATTTTTAAGCGGCTGTTTAAATTACACACAGGTAACCGTTATCAAGACCGATGGATCTGGCAGCATGTTTATTCATTATTATATGAAGTGGGGTTCCGAAAGGGATTCTCTGCTTGTTGAGCAGCTCGGTCTTTTTCAGCAGGATTCGGTCTATAAAGAATTTTCTTCTGACTTCAACAAAATAACAAACGTTGAAGTCTACCGGGATTTTAACGACAGCACTATTCATGCAAAAGTTGAATTTGAATTCAATAGCTTGGATTCACTTAATCAAACGCAGGCATTTAGAGAATCACAATTGACGATTAAGGATGGAGATAAAAACATAAAAATCTTTTCACAGTTTATTCAGCCGATTGCAACCGGCTTCGGATTAAAAAGCAAAGACCTTTCTTTAACTTACACCTATTACCTACCGGGTGAAATAATGAGTCATAATGCAACTGAAGTTTCACGTAACAGGTTAACATGGAATTACTCGATGGATGAAATTGGTACCGGGAAATATATTACTGCTTCATACAGACCATTTAAATTGAAAGAAACTCCAATGTGGATTTATTTTGCAGCATTTTTCGTCATGATTGTTGTTATTGTTTATTTATTTAGTAAAAGAGTAAAGTAGTTTAGAAATCTTTAAGTTGACTAACCTATTGTATTTATATATATTTGGCGTCTATTTTTATAAATAGCGCCTAAAAAAGGCAAAAATATTGGAACGTGGACCATTAATATTTTCGGGTACCTCTAATCCCGAACTCACAAAGAAAATTTGCGATCATCTTAATGAATCTCAAGGTGAAATTGATTTACGCAGATTTAGCGACGGTGAAATTTGGGTAAAATTTCTTGAAAATATTAGAGGAAGAGATGTGTTTATTGTACAATCAACACATCCCCCGGCAGATAATTTAATGGAAATGTTGGTCATGATCGATGCAGCTAAAAGAGCATCGGCTAAAAGAGTGACTGCTGTAATTCCTTATTTTGGTTACGCAAGACAGGACAGAAAAGATCAGCCGCGTGTTTCAATTACTGCAAAACTTGTTGCAAATTTAATTACAGTTGCCGGTGCAGATAGAGTAATTACAATGGATCTGCATACAGCACAAATACAAGGATTCTTTGATATACCGTTTGATCACTTGTATGCTTCGCCGGTTTTTACCGGTTTGTTTTCAGATATTAAAGATAATTTAGTTGTTGTTTCAGCCGACTTGGGTGGAATTAAATTAGCAAGATCTTATGCTAATCGCCTTGGCGCCGGACTTGTTGTAATTGATAAAAGAAGACCAAAGCATAACGTAGCTGAAGTTATGAATTTGATTGGCGAAGTAAAAGGCAGAAATGTTTTGATAGTTGATGATATGATTGATACCGGCGGAACATTTGTTTCAGCAGTTAAGGCGCTTAAAGAAAACGGAGCCCACGAAATTTATGGAGCTATTACGCATCCCCTTCTTTCCGGGACAGCAGTGGAAAGAATTAATGAAAGTGAAATCACAAAACTTTACGTTACAGATAGTATTCCGTTAAAATATGTCGGTAATAAAATTGAAGTGAGAACTGCTTCTGAACTTCTCGCAAAAGCGATTATTAGGTCAAATAAGAATGAATCGATAAGTTCTTTATTTGAAATTGATAAAGACAAAAGTTTGTTTTGAATATTAATTAGGAGTTAATAAAGATGTCAGAAATAACCATCAAGGCGCAGCGTAGAACAATATCTACAAAAGGTGCCGTTAATCAATTAAGAAAAAACGGAAGTGTTCCCGGTATTTTCTATGCAAAAGATGTTGACCCGATTCCGCTTGCAATCCCTGAACTTTCGCTCAAACCTATTGTTTATACTTCGGAAACTCACATTGTTAATCTTAACATCGACGAAACTGAAGAAAAGAAATCGATTCTTAAAAATGTTGAATTCGATCCGATTACAGATAGAATAATTCACTTTGATTTGCAAGGAATTTCTTTAGATCAGGAAATCGAAATTGAAGTACCCGTTGCTTTCACAGGCCAAGCTAAGGGCGTTAAAGATGGCGGCGTTGTTCAACATTCAATTCATAAAATTACTGTTTTGTGTTTGCCTGGAAATATACCTGATCATATCAACATCGATATTTCTGATCTTGGTTTAGGCGATTCCGTTCACGTTGGTGATTTGAAATATGATAATTTGAAATTCCTTCAAAACGACGATGTTATCATTGTTTCGGTTGTTGTTCCTAGAACAGCACAAGAACCGGCTGCCGGTGAAGCTGCTGAAACTCCGGCTGAACCTGAAGTAATTGGCAAAGGCAAAACTGAAGAAGAAGAGGGATAATTTATTTTGCGGTGCGTGGTTGGACTGGGTAACCCCGGTAAAAAATACGCAATGACAAGACACAACATTGGCTTTATAATACTTGATAGTTTTGCAGATAAAAATAAAATAAATTTTTCAGCTTCAAGGATTGATTTTTATAAATCGGAAGGTACATTAATGTCTTCCGATTTTTTTTTGATAAAACCAACAACTTACATGAATTTATCCGGCGAAGCAGTTCTTGATTTTATAACAGCTTATCCCCTTCCACTCGAAGATTTATTAATTGTTTATGATGATGTAAATCTGCCCATTGGTAAAATCCGGTTGCGTAAATCCGGCAGCGACGGCGGACACAACGGAATAAAATCTATTATTTATCATCTTAACAATAATGAATTTCCGCGCCTCCGCTTCGGAATTGGAAGTGATTTTCCAAAAGGTGAAATGGCTAATTTTGTTTTAGATAAATTCTCACCTGATGAAAATGAAATCGTAAACCAAGGCATTGATTTTTCTATAGAACTAATCGAAAAGTTTATAACCGGCGGGTATAAATCAATGGCAGATCATTTTGCCGTTAAATCTAGGATAATAAAACCAACAACAGAAAATCCGCCAGAACCGATTGCTTAATAATATTACCAAATCGTAAAAATCGACATTTTTTCCCCCAATTTTTAAATTGGTTTATTTATTGCACGGCTCGTTAAATAATCTTATTTTTACAGCCCTTAATAGTATATTTATAAACCCTGTTCCCTCTCACCTAAGAAGAGGGGACCAAAAGTCCATAGGGAGGTGAATGAATGCGAACTAGGACCTACGAGAGTGTAGCTATAATCAATGCCGCGCTCGAAGATGAACAAATCGAAGTAACAATTTCCCGAATTCTCGAAACAATAACATCGCACGGCGGAGAATTATTAGATGTTGACAAATGGGGCCGCAAACGTCTCGCTTATCCAATTCAAAAAGCCAAAAGCGGTTATTATTTAGTTCTGCGTTTTAACGCTCCGACTGAA
>CAZRMG010000013.1:0-15497 GCA_964601095.1 uncultured Melioribacteraceae bacterium
ACCCGGCGATGATCACTGCGAAGATGCAGGATGCATGATCGTCGATAATCATTGTGTACGTACAATTCACGCTGAAATGAATGCGATACTTCAATGCTCGTCTCACGGAGTTAGCACCCAAGGCGCCACAGCTTATGTAACAAATATGCCTTGTACAAATTGCGCCAAAGCATTGATAACAGCCGGTATTAAAGAGGTTGTAATTTTTTCCGATTACCACGATACTCTTGCAGAAGAATTTTTTAATAAAGCAAAAGTGAATATAAAACGATTGCCGATGCCCGGGAAAAATATTGAATATAATCTCGATAGTTTCAAATCGGCAAAAAAATTTGATGAAAAGTGATTGACGTTTCCAGCAACATTTCTCGAAAGGGCTTGGAATCACAAGAATTGCGAGGAAAATAAACGCGAAAAGAGTTATATTCGACGCGTTATTTGGTAAATAGAATGAAACTGACAAAAGAAAATCTACAGAAGTATTATAAAGATGGCAATTTTTTCAACAGGGATTTAAGCTGGTTGGAATTCAACCGGAGAGTTCTTGAAGAAGCACTTAATCCTGAACTTCCGCTGCTCGATAAAATAAAATTCATTTCTATATTCTTTTCGAACTTGGATGAATTTTACATGATTCGCGTTTCGGGATTGAAAGAACAGGTCCGCGCAAATGTAATTGATACATCGATTGACGGTTTAAGCCCCATTGAACAAATACGTCGTATTGAAAAAAATGTTCAGCCAATGGTTAAAAAGATTTACGATTATTTTAATAATTATATCATTAAAGAACTGCGGCAAAATAAAATATTATTGTGCGATTTGGATGAGTTGAACAAAGATGAACGTGACGGATTAAATAATTATTTTCTTAAAGAGATTTATCCTGTTTTAACCCCTCTGGCTTTTGATCCCGGCAGACCCTTTCCGTACATATCAAACTTGAGTTTAAGTTTTGCAATTTTAGTAAAAAAACCAAATGGCGAAAAACATTTTGCCCGCGTTAAAATACCCGGCATTCTACCGCGTCTTTTACGAATTGATCAGATTGTAGGTACAAACAGTACTAACGGCTCGAACGGTTCAATTAAATACATTTGGATAGGTGACTTAATAAAATCAAACCTTGCCATGTTGTTCCATGGCTATGAAATTCTTGAAGCATACAGATTTAGAATCACACGTGATACAGACCTGGAAATTCAGGAAGATGAAGCCGACGATCTTCTCCAAGTTATCGAAGAAAATATCAAGCAAAGAAAATTCGGATCTGTTGTTCGGTTGGAAGTTGAAAAGCAAATGCCTTCATATATGGTTGAGACTCTTGTCAAAAATTTGGAAATAAATAACGATGATGTTCATATAATAAACGGTAATCTTGGTTTAAGTGATATTATGCAGTTATATGAATTGCCGTTTCATCATTTGAAAGAAAAACCTTTCCACCCGGTAACCCCGGAAATTTTTGAAGAAGAAGAAAACTTTTTTACGATGATAAAACGAAAAGATATTCTTCTCAATCATCCGTATGAAGCATTTTCCCCGGTAGTAGATTTTATTAAAGCTGCATCAAAAGATCCCGATGTGCTTGCGATTAAACAAACTTTATATAGGGTTGGCCCAAATTCACCAATAGTAAAATATTTAATTGAAGCTGCCGAGCGTAAAAAACAAGTTGCCGTTCTTGTTGAATTAAAAGCGCGTTTCGATGAAGAGAACAACATTTATTGGGCTCGTGAACTTGAAAAAGCAGGAGTTCATGTGGTGTATGGTTTGGTTGGTCTAAAAACTCATGCAAAGATGACTCTCATTGTACGCAAAGAAATTGACGGCGTTAAAAGATATGTTCACTTGAGTACCGGTAATTATAATTTATCAACTGCAAAATTATATACCGATCTTGGTTTGTTTACTGCCGATGAAGAAATTTGCGCCGACGTCTCTGAAATTTTCAATTACTTAACCGGGTACTCAGAACAAAATTCATATAGAAAATTATTTGTTGCGCCCATTAACAAACGTCAACGCTTTTTGGAAATGATAGACCGCGAAATAAAAAATGTTAAAAACGGCGGGAAAGGACGTTTGATTTTCAAACTTAATTCTCTAGTCGACCCAGCTTTAATTGCAGCATTATACGAAGCTTCATCTAAAGGCGTTAAAATTGATTTGATTGTACGCGGGATTTGCTGCCTTGTACCGCAAGTTCCCGGACTTAGCGACAATATCAGGGTAATAAGTATTGTTGGAAGATTCCTTGAACACAGCAGAATTTATTATTTCTTAAATAACGGTGAAGAAGAGATTTATTTAAGCAGCGCGGATATTATGCAGAGAAATCTCGACAGAAGAGTTGAAACAACCTTTCCCATTGAAGATAAAGATCATAAAAAATTTTTGAAAGAAGAAATACTTGATAGTTGCCTTAGCGACAATATAAAAGCAAGAGTCTTATTGCCGACTGGTTTATATGCTTTTAATCATCCGGTTTATAACGAAGGAAGTATAAATCATCAGGAATACTTGATGAATAACGTTAGCAAAGGTTCTAGAAAAATTATTCCGCGGGAAACATCGGAATAATTTAGAAGGATAAAAAATCTATCGCGGTAATCTTATTGAAAAACCAACCTGTCCGAAATAATCTGTTTCATCATTAAAGATAAGAGACCCCGAAGAAATATCAATTTGAATATTTTCTTTTTGAAGATATGTAAAACCAAAATGAATATTATGTTCCGGTTGTGCTTTTTTAGCTGTGTTGCCAAAGTATTCCGCAAAAGCAGTCCATCTATCATCTAATGAAAAACCGATCGATACCGAATAGTCTAGAATAAAATCATTTATAGATTTGATTTTCGATGAACCGAAATTCATTCCCAAATTGATTGTTTCACTGATTGGTTTATCAAACGCAAATATAATCCCCGGCTCAAACTTATCGGGACGTAGTTTTTCATTCCCGAATGGTAAAGCCGCTTCTAAAATAACAGCTATATTATTAACTATATTTCCTTCTTTCGCAAGTTGAATTTTTGATCCGACAAAGATTCCTTGTAAACCCTGGATGATTGTTTTTTTAATACCAGCAGTTGTTTTACCTAAAAAATATTCTCCGCCAAATCTTAATTCTATAATATCATTTATTCCGTAACGGCATAATGTTGAGGCAAGAATTAAGTTTTCATTTTCATAATCAGTAGAGTGTTCAACAAATTTTTGTTTTTGAAACATAAATCCTGTTTCGATCTGGAAAGTATTTTGAGGTACAACAATAGCCGATTCGGTAATATCCGGTCTGTCTGTGATTAATTCCGAGTTTTCTTGCATAAATACTTTTTGCGACAGAATTATAGATACTAAAAAGATCAGTATAATTGTCCTTTTATTAATCATATTATGCAAGCAATCTCCATATTTGAGTAATCAAAAAAGTTATTACTAATCCCATTACGATCGGAAGAAATGTTGAAATTAAAGTCCATTTTACACTTCCCGTTTCTTTATAAATTGTATAGATTGTAGTAGAACAAGGATTATGAAGTAAACTAAAAATCATCAAATTAATTCCTGTTAAAACCGTCCACCCGCCCGCGTTTAAAACTGCGGCAACGTCTGCGGCGGAATCCATTTCAAACATAACTCCCGCGCCGGATCCTACACCTTGCATTCCAGCTGTTAAAACTGTTAACATAAGTATTGTTGGTATTACAATTTCGTTTGCAGGAATCGCAATAATGTAAGCCAAAAGAATCACACCATTCAACCCGATAAACAAAGCATATGGATTTGACCAATCAACAAAATACTGAGCCAAACTAATTTCATTTATATTAACATTTGCAACCAGCCAAATAACTATTCCCGCGGGTGTGGCAAAAACAATTGCACGCCATAAAACAAACAATGTTCTATCAATTAACGAAGTGTAAAGTGTTTGCATCAATCGCGGCGGGCGGTACGGCGGCAACTCCAAACTAAATGCGGATGCTTCTCCTTTCAAAACTGTTTTTGATAACCCCCATGAAACTAATAAACTAAACACAATACCAAGAATTGCTACTGTAACAACTGCAGCCGCCGATGCAAGTCCCGCTAAATAGGATGGGACCAATCCTCCTATAAAAATTGTAGCAATTAAAATTTGCGTCGGCCATCTTCCGTTGCACAAAGAAAAATTATTTGTGATGATTGCAATTACCCTTTCGCGCGGACTATCAATAATCCTGGCTGCAATAACACCCGCAGCGTTGCATCCAAAACCCATACTCATTGTTAACGCTTGTTTGCCGTGCGCGCCGACTCTTTTATAAATATTATCCATATTGAATGCAACGCGCGGAAGGTACCCGAAATCTTCCAAAAGTGTAAATACCGGGAAAAATATTGCCATTGGCGGAAGCATAACGCTAACAACCCAAGCCATTGCAAGATATGCGCCGTCAATTAATACTCCGCTTATCCACCACGGAGTACTAATATCAGCGGCAAAACCTTTAAGCAGCGGATGAACTTTATCAACCAGCACTGAAGCAATCATTGCGGACGGAACATTTGCGCCAACAATAGTAATCCAGAAAACAACGGCGAGAATTAAAAACATTATCGGGAATCCCGTCCACTTGCTAGTTACTAATTTATCCACAAATCGATCGACATCGAATTTAGGTTTTTCACCGACACGCGTTACAACCTTTGATGCTATTTCTTCTGCATTTTTATAAATCGATTCCATTATTGAATCATGCAAATTTTCACCTATTTCCCAACGCATTTTATTTGCAGCTGCAATCAACGTTTCTCTTTTATTATCAATTTGATGTGTCATAAGAAATTCTCTCATCTTTTATTATTCAAAAAAATTAATCACCGACTTTATCCGCCGGTTTTAAATTACCTATTTCACCAGACCGGACTGCTTCAATTATACTCTGGTCTCCTTCAAGCAATCTTAAAGCTATCCATCTCGTGTTAGGTAAATCCGGGAATTGCTCTGCAATTTTTTTATTAAGTTCATCAACGGCATTACTAACGTTTTTTATTTCATTACTTATTCTATGAGGTTTGCAAATGAATTGTCCCGTCGCAACTTCATGAATAGCTTTTAACAATTCCGGTATTCCGATTCCTTGCCGGGCCGCTGCCGGGATAACAGGGATGCCGAGATTTTTGGACAATAACCTATCATCAACTTTTAATTTATGTCTCTTCGCTTCATCAATTAAATTCAAACATAGAACAGCGCGGTCTGTAATTTCCAAAACTTGTAAAACCATATTCAAATTTCTTTCGAGCCGCGATGCATCAACAACAATTATAGTAACATCCGGCTGACCGAATAAAATAAAATCGCGGGCTATTTCTTCATCTGTACTAGTTGATAGTAATGAATATGTGCCGGGCAAATCAACAATTTTATACCGCTTCTCCCCGTATGAAAACGCACCTTCTGCCCTTCCGACTGTTTTACCAGGCCAATTGCCTGTATGCTGGCGAAGTCCGGTTAGACTATTGAAAACAGTACTCTTGCCCGTGTTTGGATTTCCGGCGAGCGCAACAACATAGTCGGTTTCGGACATATCTATTCCCAACTTAACAAGATTTGCTAAATTATGAGCCGGGCATGTTGCGCAGTTTGAATTCATAAATTCATTTTTATTTTGGACACTCATACTTTTTTCCTCGCTGGAATTCTTTTGATATAAATATGATCGGATTGATTTTTTCTTAATGCAACTGTAGTCCCTCTTATTTCATATGCAGTAGGGTCGCCGCCAAGACTTCGTAACTCTGCGCGGATTTTTGTACCGGGCACAATTCCAAAATCGAGCATTCTTCTTCTTTGCTGTCCGCGAAGAGCGCGTGATATCCCGATAACTTCAGCTTCTTCTCCCAAATTCATCGACGATAAAGTTTCAAAAGATTCCTGAACTTCTTCTTTATCCGAGATTGGAATTACAGTTATGTTCGACGCAAGTACCGGCGCAAGCAAACATTCGTCGCCGTTGGCTTCAAAACGTATTCTATCTTTTTTATTTTCGATCATTCTTATCTGCATTCCAGGGTGCAAACCTTCCGCAGATAATTGTGCATAAATTTCTTTCGGCTCATCTTCAATATGAATAATCGTAGCAAATACGCCGTCTTCCAAACTATTTAATAAAATTCCATTTGGAGAAGGCATTTCACCCGTTTCGCTCGGTATCGGATCGCCATGCGGATCTCGTAAAGGATTACCAAGTTTGGCTGCTAGAGTTTTTGCTGCTTCTTCATCGGTTTGATGTTCCTTTTCTTCTGCAATTGAATGCCATTCCGTTTCTTCAACACTTGTATTATCTGCAAGATATAATTCCCATAATCTATGAACGCGGATAACCCTCAAAGCATACGAACGACCTTTTGTTGTTAATTTAATTTTTGCATTTTGTGATTGAACAAGACCCAACTCTTCCAACCGGGAAATAAGTTTTGCGCCTTCATTTGCTTTGATGCTAAGATTACCGAGCATGCTGTTTAATGAACAATCAAGCGAATTGTATTCGCAGTCGTATAAATGTTTAAGCGCGTCTTCAACAAGAACACGTTCGGTCTGAGATTTGATTTTCCGCCAGCGAGGGATAATTCCTTTTCTTGGCATGAATAAAAGAAGTATTATCAATACAGCTACGGAAAAAATAATTAATGTTGTCATTGGTTCAAGCATTTTTCCCTCAGGCTTTTTTAATTTCTTTCAGATAAATACTCTCGGAAATTTTTTGACTTACCGAAAGAGTTTTATCAGCAAATTTTATTGTAAAGGATTTATCGAAATCAAGTTTATGAACAACTTCAAATTCTGTATTCAATAAAAATCCAACTTTTGAAAGATATTTTATCAACTCTTTATCTCCGTCGTCAACTTGCATTAATTTATAGAACAAACCCTCGGAAGCTTCGGCAAGTGTAATGTATTGTTGAGAATCCGGAAGTGTGCCGTTCTTTTTCGGAATGGGATGACCGTGCGGATCAAAATCCGGGAAACCGAGATACTCATCAATTCTATCAATTAATTTTTCAGAAGTATGATGTTCAAGAACCTCTGCCTGATCATGAACTTCACTCCAAGGCAAATCAAGGACTTTGATTAGAAACAATTCCCATAACCTGTGACGGCGAATTACATTCAAAGCTATTTGTTCGCCCATCTCGGTCAACTCCATTCCTTTATATTTTTCATACGTAACGAGTCCCTGCTTCGACAATTTTTTTGCCATATCGCTGATTGCTGCATTAGATACAGATAACTCATGCGCAAGTTTAGCAGTGTTTATGCTTTCACCAAAAGCTTGGCTATAATTGAAAATTTTCTTTAAATAGTTTTCTGTTGATATTGATGACATATAGTATTTTTTTTGATCTGAATTTAAGCATACTTAAATTAATTTGTCAAGCATATTTTATATTTTTTTCTAAATGAACTTAATATTGATTTATTGTGACTTAAATGATATTTCAGATTGACAACTTTCATTTCTTTATGTTAGAAGCAATAAAATTATTATTTTTGAAAGCAAATTTTGGAGAAAATATGTCAAAAATTTCTGTTGATTCTGTAATTGATGCATTAAAAAAAGTCGATGACCCGGATTTACATAAAGATTTAGTTACATTGAGCATGGTTAAAGATGTAAAAGTTAATGGAGACGACGTCCTCGTTGTTATAGAATTGACGACCCCGGCCTGTCCATTAAAAGATAAAATCCAACAGGATTGTATTGATGCAATAAAAGCAAGTAATCCTGAAATAAAAAATGTAACCGTAACAATGACTGCAAATGTTAAAGCAAATAATAACTCAGTTAAAAATTCAATTTTGCCCGGAGTAAAAAACACGATTGCTGTTGCAAGCGGAAAAGGTGGAGTTGGTAAAAGTACAGTGGCTGTTAACCTTTCTGTTGCGTTGGCTTTGGATGGAGCCAAAGTTGGTTTGATCGATGCAGATATTTACGGACCAAGTGTTCCAATGATGCTTGGAATAAATGAACAACCTAAAATTTATCAGGATACGGCAACAGCTAAAATGATTCCTCTTGAAAATTACGGAATCAAAGTAATGTCTATCGGATTCTTAATTGAAGAAGACGCACCTGTAATTTGGCGCGGACCAATGGCAAGCGGCGCAATAAAACAATTTATGAGCGATGTTAATTGGGTAGAACTTGATTATCTCGTTTTCGATTTACCTCCCGGCACCGGCGATATTCAATTAACACTTGTACAAACAATTCCGTTGACAGGTGCTGTTGTAGTAACAACCCCTCAAGAAGTTTCATTGATTGATGTTCGCAAAGCCATGAGTATGTTCAAACGTGTGAACGTCCCGATACTTGGCATTGTCGAAAATATGAGCTATTTTATCGCACCCGATACTGGTAAAAAATATGATATTTTCGGTACTGGCGGCGGCGAAAAACTTGCTAAGGAATTATCTGTTCCGCTTCTTGGCGCAATTCCAATTAACCAAATTATACGCGAAGGCGGCGATAATGGAAAACCTGTTGTGTTCTCACAACCGGATTCAGACAATGCAAAAACTATAATGGAAATAAGCAGAAATCTTGCTGCACAGGTTAGTATAAATAATTTATCATCATCTTCAGGCAAAATTGATATTGAACTTGATGAAGATAATTAAGAGGTAAAAACATGGATAATATTCTTTACGAGCATTGGAAACTATTAGACCTTATCTTCAAGCAGACGGCGGTGATGTTGAACTTGTAAAAGTTTCTACGGAAGGGATTGTTGAAGTAAAATTAACAGGTGCGTGTGTCGACTGTCCAATGTCGCAAATGACATTGCGGGCAGGCGTTGAGCGCGCATTAATCAAAGAAGTTCCCGGAATTAAAAGAGTTGAAGCTGTCAATTGACAGCTTTTTTTTCATATATCAATGGAGTAAAAAGCAAATGAGAACAAAAGTAGTAGCTGGCAACTGGAAAATGAATAACGACCTTAACGGTTCGATTAATTTGATTTCCGAAATTAAAAACGGATTATCCGACAAAAATTTAAATGTCATTTCGATACTATGCCCGCCTTTCACATCATTGGAAACAGCAAACGCATTATTGAAACAATCCGTAATAAAACTCGGTGCACAAAATATGTACTTCGAAGAAAGCGGTGCTTTCACCGGGGAAATTTCTCCTTCCATGCTCAAAAGCGTTGGCTGCGAATATGTTATTCTCGGTCATTCCGAACGCAGAACAATTTTCGGCGAGACAAACCAAACGATCAATCAAAAAATTAAAACAGCAGTTAAACATAGCATCAAACCAATTTTCTGTATCGGCGAAACTCTCGCAGAAAGAGAAAGCGGTGTTACATTCAAAGTTATTGAAACACAAGTGAAAGAAGGATTAGCAGGATTTAGCGAAAGTGAACTTGTAAATTTAATTGTAGCTTACGAACCTGTTTGGGCAATTGGAACCGGAAGAAACGCTACTCCTGAACAAGCTCAAGAAGTTCATAAATTTATCAGAGAACTTATTGCCAAAATGTACTCAGCAGCATTCGCTGAAAAGTTAGTAATTCAATATGGCGGAAGTGTAAAACCGGATAATTCAAAAGAGTTGATGTCGCAGCCAGATATTGACGGCGCTTTGGTTGGCGGTGCTTGCCTTAAAGCAGATTCATTTATCAAAATTATTGAATCTGCCGCATAAGATTTTTTATTATTTTTTCGAAAACAGCGTTTTTACGCTGTTTTCATCCTATCAAAAGTTGTTACCCCCCCCTCTCATTTTGTATATTTGAGGGTTTATTTTTGACAAATTTCCGTGAAATGACAAACAACAAAAAATTTATCTACTCAATAGCATTTTTCTTCATCACGGCACAGATTTTTGCCCAGATTACTATTAAATCTCTCCCTATTAATAGTGAAATTATTGCCGATTCAAACTTTTCTGGCAAGAATTTTAAAAGAGTGATAAAACAATTATCTGATAATTGGAAAGTTTACAGCGAAAACAATCCGGGAAATAAAATCAATACAACTGTTCCGGCTGTTTTTGATGGATACGAATCGCTCGTTTATGAAACTTCTGTTGACTTAAGCAGTGATGAAATAGAAGACAATTCAATCAAGCTTGTATTTTTAGGAGTGAATTACTCCTCCGAAATTTTATTAAACAATTACAGCATATTTAAAAGGGCAGGCGGCGAAATCCCTTTCGAGATTGAATTACCAAAGGATATTTTAAAATCCGGTTCGAAAAATAAAATTCAGATTAAAGTTAATTCAAAACTTAATTCAGATTATACAATCCCCGCATTGCAAAGATTTTTATTCCCTGCACTCCAACGCGGAATTTCGAGAGACGTATTCTTACAATTCGCCGCCAATACAAATATTTCAAAACTCGGTACAAAGACAAGTGTCGATGGCAATTTATCGAAAGGTAAAATCGATTTTGTTCTGACATTAAAAAACCTAAATCAATTAAAAACAAACACAGATAATCCCGAACAATTAACAGTAAGAATTAAACTCAAACCGTCATTCGCAGGCAGCACAGAACAAAGTTTTGAGCACATTATAAATAAAAACAATAAAGACGAAATAGAAACAAGTTTTTCGTTCGAAGTCCAAAATCCAACAACTTGGTCGCCGTCGACTCCAAATTATTATAATTGTGAAGTCCAGTTGATTTACGGACAACAATCAGTCGACTTAATACAGAGAGAAATTAGCTTCATAAAATTAGCTGCAAATGAAAATTCTCTTACATTGAATAATCAATCCTACGAATTGAAAGGCACAACTTATTTCTTAAATGAGGCAAAGCTTTCGCAAACTGATGTTTATCGAAAAATTGAGAATGATCTTAAATTAATAAAGGAAACAGGTTTTAATTCTGTTCGGTTTTCAAAAGCATACCCGCATCCTTACGCTTTAACAGTATGCCAACGAATAGGATTATTGGCATTGGTTGAACTTCCGTTAAATTCAATTCCGGAAGAGATTTTGGAAAATTCGGATTTTCAACTTACTGTAAAAAGCAGACTCAAAGAATTAGTTGATGAATATTCGAGATATTCAAGTTCAATAGTTTATGGGCTCGGCGGGGGTTTCCTTCCAAATTCACAAATCACGGAAAATTTTCTTTCAAATCTTTCTGAACAGATTAGTTCTAAAGGGTTTTTAACTTACGCATCATTTTACGGCATTCAAACCAACAAAATAGAAAGTGTTAATTTATTCGGTATTGAATTATTTGCTCGTACTTCCGCTGACGCCGAAGAATTTATTTCGGGAATTGAAGATGCAAAATATTTTATAAGCGAAATCAACTATCCGAAATATGTTGGAAGTGCAAACGGTTATCTTGTGCAAAATTCCGAAGAAGCACAGGCAAAATTTCTGGCAAATATGATAGAGATTTCTCGACGGAAAAATCTCTGCGGTTTTTATGTGAACACTATATTTAATTACACCGGTGATTATAATTCGCTTTATGCTTTCTCCGAAAACAATTCATATGCTCTCGGCATTTTAGAAAAAAAATCGTTGCAAAATTCACTGCCTTACAAAGTTCTAAAATCCAAACTATTAAACGAAGGAAAAGTTACTATACCTATCGGCAGCCGTAAAGATGAGAATAAATTGATATTCATTATTCTTGCTTTAGCTCTTTCTGTAATAATGGCTGTATTAATAAATACAAAAAAGAAATTCAGGGAAGATTGCACGCGAGCATTGATAAGACCATATAATTTTTACGCAGATATTCGCGACCACAGGATTCTTTCGAGCATTCACACCTTTATTCTGCTTCTCGTGGAAACAGCTTCAGCCGCATTATTCCTTGCAATTACGTTATATTATCTTCGGACAAATATTCTTCTTGAGAAAATACTTTTATCGTTCGGCGATGCGACAATAATCAACACGGTTAGCAATTTGGCGTGGCACCCCGAAAAAAGTTTTATTTACGTTTTCGCCGCTCTTCTTATTAAAGTTGGATTCCTTACGCTAATAATTAAACTGGCTTCATTCTCTTTAAAAATACGCGTTGAAACGTTAAGTATATTTTATTCAATTGTTTGGGCGTTTCTTCCGTTCACACTTTTACTTCCTGTTGAATTGATTTTATATAAAATTCTTGCTGCATACGGAATCAATATTTACGCTTTAGGTTTTTTAGTTGTTTTCTGGTTATGGATTTTACAAAGAGTTATAAAAGGGATTCATGTTATTTTCGACGTTCGGCCTGCCCCTGTGTATTTTTATAGTTTGTTAACAATTGTTTTGGTTTTGGGCGGAATTGTTTTTTATTATCAATTTACTAATAGCACAATCTATTATCTTAACAACGCAATCAGGCAATATACTTCAATGTCATTTTAGGTGAATAATTGTTTCTATCAAAATTAGAGATATTCGGATTTAAGTCGTTTGCCAACCGTACGCCAATCGCGTTCAACCGGGGTATAACCGGTATCGTTGGTCCCAACGGCTGCGGTAAAACAAATATTGTAGATGCGATACGCTGGGCTTTGGGCGAACAAAAATCCGCCACATTGCGCAGCGATAAAATGGAAAATGTAATTTTCAACGGCACGCGTGAAAAAAAACCTATGGGCATGTCTGAAGTATCTTTAACTTTGGTGAACGACCAGGGTATTTTACCAACAGAATATTCTGAAGTTACAATTACACGCAGAATTTTTAGATCAGGCGAAAGCGAATATTTATTAAATAAAAATGTCTGCCGTTTAAAAGACATCACTAATCTTTTCATGGATACGGGTATGGGTACAAATGCTTACTCCGTTATCGAGTTGAAAATGATTGAAACAATTTTAAGCAGCAAAGCCGAAGAAAGAAGAAAACTTTTTGAAGAAGCAGCAGGCGTTAACAAATACAAATTACGCAGAAGATTATCCCTCAAAAAACTTGATGAAGTGAAAGCCGATTTAACGCGCGTTAACGATATTGTTTCCGAAGTTGAAAAGACAGTACGTTCATTGGAAAGACAAGCAAAACGCGCAGACCAATACACACAAATACAATCTTCTTTGCGCGAAAAAGAAATTGATCTTGCAGAACGGGAGTTTGCATTTTATAACGAGAAAAAAGAATCTCTGAAAAACGAAATCATTTCCTTAACATCGGGTAAAGATGAAATAGATATCGACATTAGGAAAATAGAAAACGAGTTGATTGTTTACAGAACTCAAATCAATTCTATTGAATCTGAGTTAAAGCAAAAACGCGAAGAACTTTTGACAAACACTAACCAGCTTCATCAGACTCAAAAGAACATTTCGGTATCAGAAGAGAAATTAAATTCATTCGTTAGGAATCACGAGCGGCTTGAAAAAGAAATTGAAGAATTGAAAGAGCAGTTAGAAGAAAATGAAATAACCCTCGAACAAAATAAATCCGATTTAATAACTCTCAATCAGCGGCTTGAACAGAAATCTATTGATATCTCCGGTCATGAAATATCAATACAGGAGAAACGCGAAACTCTTGACCAAAAAAGAGATTCATTAAAACATCATATAGAAGAGCGTTTTAACCTGTTAAAAAAAATATCCCAGAAAGAAAATTATATAGCTTCATTAAGAAAAGAAGTTAACGCGCATAATACCAACATAGAAAAGCTTAATCATAAGATTCAGAATATTACCAATATGATTGCCAAAACCGTTGGTTTTATTGAAGAGCTTTCCGATGAAAAATCTGCTGCTGAAAAAAAATTAAACGAGACTGGTTTATTATTAACCTTACGCGGTACCGAAAAATCGCAACTTGAAAACGAGTTAAATGATTTAAAAGGTAAAGAGATAGAAGAAAAAACTTTGCTCAACGGGTTAAAAGAAAAAATCGAATTTCTACAAACTCTTCTCGCCAACCTGGAAGGCATATCAAAAGGTACAAAGAACTTAATTGAGAATGGCGATTGGTCGCAAAGTCAAAAAAATATTTTTGCAGACGCCGGCAACGCGCAGGAAGAATTTAAATTTGCGCTTGAAGCCGCATTAAAATCGGTATTGAATAATCTACTTATCGACAGTACAAAAGATCTTGAAAGCGCAATAGAATATTTGAGAAATAACGATCTTGGCAAAGCTTCTTTTTATCTTTTAAGACATTCAAACCGTCGCAAAAAATCTTTAGTAGATAAAATTTCCGATTACGGTTTCAAACGAAAAATAAAAAAATTGGAGAAAGAAAGCAGCTTTATCGGCTGGGCAAACAATTATGTTGAAACCGATTCATCTCTTAAATCATATTTTGATCAGGCACTTTCAACAGTTGCAATTACAAAAGATTTGACTTCGGCCATAACTCTAGGCGAATTATACCCGGAATTTAATTTTGCAACACTCGAAGGCGATATTATTCAAAACAACGGTATTATAGAAGCGGGTTCCCTTCCAAAGCAGGATGAAACATTGTTCGGACGCAGGCAGCTTCTTGAAAATTTCAAAAAAGAATTCCCGAAACACGAAGCGAATATTGCAAAATTGAAAGCCCAAATTTCGGAGACCGAAGAAAAAATCTCAGCCATCGATCTTAAAAATTTGTCCGACAGCGAAAAACTCATTGCCAACGATATAGCCAATATTGAAAAACAAATTTCACAGCTTGAATTCGAAAAGAAAAAAGGCGATGAAGAAATAATCAACGCACAAAAAGAAATACAAGAACTTGTTGACAAATCACGTTTGATTGATTCGCAGATTAACGAAGTTAGTGCACAGACAAACGTATCAAAAGATCAACTGACAGAGTTAAATAAATTTATCACCGACCAGGAGAAGGACAATCGAGCACTTGAAAATGAGTTTAATGCTTTGGTTGAGTCTCACAACGAAAATAAACTTGAACTTGAGAGAATTAAAGGGCAAATCAATAATACAAACGACCTAATTGAGAGATCCGAAAATAATCGCGTTACAATTAGAAACGGTATTGAAAAAAGAAAAAACGATCTTGCATCAAACGAATCCGAGACAAATATTCTTAGAGAAATAATCGAAGGGACGAAAGATGAACTATTTGATATTAACGAAACGCGGGATAAACTTTTAAAAGAAGAAAGTGAGATTGACGGCAGTTTAAAAGCAATTAAACAAGAAGCTTCGAAATTTGAAAGAGAATTAAATGAACTGCGCAATAAACGCCAGGAAGTTTCGGATAGTATTCACTCTCTCGATATTAAAGAGAATGAAGTTAAATTCAAGCTTGA
This sequence comes from uncultured Melioribacteraceae bacterium, assembly GCA_964601095.1. GTDB lineage: Bacteria > Bacteroidota > Ignavibacteria > Ignavibacteriales > Melioribacteraceae > JAEWUC01. Next base: position 15,247 of record CAZRMG010000013.1, read on the forward strand.
AACTGTTGTTCAGCATATAAAAGAAAATTATTCAATCGATTTAGAGTTCAAACAATTTGAAGACCTTCATACTTTCAATTATGATGAAGTTACAAAAGAAGTTCAGCAATTGAAGGAAAGAATTAGGAATCTCGGCCCCGTAAACCTTCTTGCATATTCAGAGTATGAAGAAGAAAAAACGCGCTTGGATTTTCTACACAAACAACGTGATGATTTAACCGAATCCGAAAAAGACCTTATTAAAACTATAA
>CAZRMG010000013.1:15507-15744 GCA_964601095.1 uncultured Melioribacteraceae bacterium
ATTAACGAAACAGCGCAGAAACTTTTCCTCGATACATTTAGTCAAATCCGCGAAAACTTTGTTCAAATTTTTCAAACACTTTTTAACCCCGGCGACGAAGCCGATTTAACGCTCGAAGAAAATGTTGATCCGCTTGAAGCTAAAATTGAAATTATGGCAAAGCCCAAAGGTAAAAGACCGACTTCCATCGAACTACTTTCGGGAGGAGAAAAAACGCTTACGGCTACGGCACTTTTG
>CAZRMG010000013.1:15754-16945 GCA_964601095.1 uncultured Melioribacteraceae bacterium
CGCAATATATCTTGTTAAGCCAAGTCCATTTTGTATTCTCGATGAAGTCGACGCGCCTCTCGACGATGCAAACGTGGATCGATTTACTAAATTATTAAAAGAGTTCAGTACAAAAACACAATTTATAATTGTAACACACAACAAACGAACAATGGAAGCCGCCGAAACAATGTACGGCGTTACAATGCAGGAAGAAGGCGTTTCTAAATTAGTCGGCGTACGATTCGACGAAATACCCGACAACGCTGTTGTTAATTGATAAAATACAATGAACGATAAATCATTTAAAATATTTGTTGACTTCGACGGTACAATAACAAAGGTAGATGTAGGCGAAGAGTTGTTTCTTAATTTTGGAAATTACGAACAGAATAGAATTTTGATCGACAATTGGAATGTAGGCGGTATGAATGCTTGGAATGGCTGGCGGGCTTTATGTAACAGCGTTGAAAAAGCAGATAAAAATGAAATGATAGAATACTTGAATAAGATTGAAATCGACCCGGCTTTTAGAAACTTCGTTTCATTCTGCGAAGAAAAATCTTTACCAATAAAAATTATCAGCGACGGTTTCGATTTTTATATAAATACAATTTTAGAAAAAGAGAATCTAAGCTATTTGGAATTTTCATCTAACGTATTGGAATTTACTGACAATAAAAAATTAATCCCGCACTTTCCGAATGCGCAGGAAGATTGCAACTGCTGCGGCAATTGCAAACGCAATTATGTTTTGGATAACAGCAGTGATGAAGATTTTACTGTTTATATCGGCGACGGCGTTTCCGACCGATGCCCTATTCAATATTGCGATTTTATTTTTGCTAAAAATTCTTTACTTAAATTTTGCGAAGTGAACAGGATTACTTATTTCCCTTATAATGATTTTAGCGATGTTAAAAATAAATTGGAAGAGTTATTAAATAAAAAGCGTTTGAAGAAGCAACTTTAACAAGTCTGGTTACCGGCTTTATCGTCGTTTGCATCGGCGAAAGTTTCAGATTGTGGGGCGTAAGCTACGCAGGCAGCGAAACGCGTACAACCGGCGGCGGTGTCGGCGGCACATATCTCGTTGTAACCGGTGCATTTTCACATGTGCGCAACCCGCTTTATTTCGGGAATATGGCGATTTATATAGGCGTTGGAATAATGTCCATGGCTTGGTTCCCATACTTAACATTAATTGCGGCA
>CAZRMG010000013.1:16971-18268 GCA_964601095.1 uncultured Melioribacteraceae bacterium
TTTATTTGAAAAATTTGGAAAACTATACGAAGATTATAAAACTTCCGTTCCGCGCTGGATACCTACTTTGAATAAGTACAAAGATCCGGAATCAGAACAACCGACTTATGAAATTAAGAAAGGGTTGCGTTCCGAGCGCAGAACGCTTCAAGCAATTTCAATAACTGTTGTACTTTTAATAATACTTTACCTGGTTTAAGGTGAGTAAAAATATAATGATAATAGCCGGTGAAGCTTCCGGCGATTTGCACGGCGCAAGTTTAATTAATGAAATAATGAAACTTGATCCGTCGGTTGAAATTTTTGGAATCGGCGGCGATAAAATGATTGCCGCGGGAATGAATGCGCAGTTTCATATTAAACAGATGGCTTTCCTGGGATTCATCGAAGTCATCCGTCATCTGCCGTTCATTAGTAAGGTTAAAAATGTTCTTTTAAATACTGTTGAAAAAAGAAAAATCAATACAATTGTTTTGATTGACTACCCTGGATTTAATTTAAACATCGCGAAAAAATTAAAAAGCCGAGGCAAAAAAATTATTTATTACATCTCACCGCAGGTTTGGGCGTGGGGCCAGGGAAGAATTAAAAAGATTAAATCACTCGTTGATGAAATGATTGTCGTATTCCCTTTCGAAGAAAAGTTATACCGCGAACACGGAGTTAAAGTTGATTATGTAGGACATCCAATTGTTGAGCATGTTGACAATTATAAATTCCTTGAGAAAGATGAGTTCTTTGAAAAATTTTCGTTAGATAAATCGAAGGATATTTTGCTTGTTTTACCCGGCAGTAGAAAGCACGAGATAAGAAAAATATTCCCCGATACAATAAAAGCTGCAATAAAACTCGGCAATGATTTTAACTTACAAGTTGTTGTTGCTTGTGCGGAAAATATTGATCATAAAATTTTTGAGAAAATTTCTAACGAACATAATTATAAGTTGATTAAAGGATACACTTACGATCTTTACAAGCATTCGAAATTTGGGATTATAAAATCCGGCACTTCAACATTGGAAGCCGGAATGTTCGGTTTGCCTTTTATAGTAGTGTATTCAACAAGTTTTCTAACTTATCAACTTGGCAAAATGGTTGTTAAAATTAGCAACATAGCAATGGCAAATATAATTCTCGGCGAAACAGTTGTTGACGAATTAATTCAAAGCGATCTCAACGAGATTAATATATATTCAAAGTGTGCTTCATATTTAATTGACGAGAAGAAGTATGATTCCGTAAGACAAAAGCTTTTACAAATAAAAGAAAAACTCGGCGGTGTTGGCGCTTCCCAAAA